>CAZAVT010000001.1:0-5323 GCA_964488395.1 uncultured Burkholderiaceae bacterium
CTTGCACTTTCACCGTGATGTCATCGCGATGTGTGACCTGTTCCCGCGCCATGTGCTGAAACCCCGTGCAGACGATATCTTCTGCGGGACACCACCCATCGCCTTCACCTTTGGTCTTGGGGGCGTGTTGTGCTTTCCGATGCGGGTGGGCGCGTCGACGCTCCTTCTGGGCCCGCTGTCACCGGACAAGATGCTTGCTGCCATCGAGCGGCACCGGGCCACGGTGGTGTTCACGGCGCCGACCTTCTATCGGCAGATGGCCGGGCTTGCGCGGCAATACGACTTGTCGTCGCTGCGCGCCTGCGTCTCCGCGGGCGAGGCGCTGCCCGATGCGACCCGCCAGCTCTGGCGGCAGGCGACTGGCATCGAGATGATCGATGGGATCGGTTCGACCGAAATGATCCACATCTTCATCAGCTCGGCGGGACGCGACGTCAGACCTGGGGCGATCGGGCGGGTGGTCCCAGGTTACGAGGCGATGATCGTCGATGAGCAGATGAGCCCGTTGCCACCCCATACGGTCGGCAAGCTCGCGGTGCGTGGCCCGACCGGATGTCGCTATCTCGATGACGATCGGCAGCGCCAGTATGTGCAATCAGGCTGGAACCTGCCGGGCGATACGTTTCTGATGGACGAAGAGGGGTACTTCTTTTACCAGGCGCGCTCGGACGACATGATCATTTCGGCGGGCTATAACATCGCCGGGCCCGAGGTCGAGGCAGCGCTGATGACCCATCCGGCCGTTGCCGAGTGCGGCGTGGTCGGCGCACCCGACCCGGAACGCGGGCAGATCGTCCGTGCCTATGTGGTGTTGCAGGCCGGCGCGATCGACCAGTATGGTGGCGAAGCGACCCTGACTCGGGCGCTGCAGGACCATGTGAAGCAGGCCATCGCGCCTTACAAATATCCGCGCTCGATCCTGTTTCGGGAGCGCCTGCCAAGGACCGAGACCGGGAAACTCCAGCGTTTCAGGCTCCGCGCCGAGGCGCAGGCCGACACAGCCCGTTGATGTAACGGTCATCCGCAAAAACACAAGCCCGCCGTGTTGCCACGGCGGGCTTGCTCAACTTGCTGGATCAAGCGCTGGCCTGAGGGCCAGCGATGGATCAGAAGTTGTGGATGACGCCGAAACCAAAACCGGACGCGTCAACGCCGGTTGCGGAAGCGCTGTAGCTCACGCCGCCCGCCCAGAGGCCATACTGCGAGCTGGCGTTTTTGTTATCCGTGCTGCCGTAGGTCGCGTACAGCATGGTGTTCTTCGAGAGCGGGTGGTTGTAGGCGAGGCCCAGAACATTGGCCTTTCTGTTGGTCGGTGTTGCGCCAGCATCAGCTTCGTACATCGAGTAGCTGGCCATCACCGTACCGACACCCACTTTCACTGCGATACCGAGATTGGTCTTGGAAAGATCAAGACGGGTCGCAGCAGAACCGACTTCACTCGTCGCCCAACCGCCTTTGACTGTGATCGTTCCGATCTGATAGCTACCGGCCAAAGTCGTAACTTTGCGTGACTCAGAGACGTTGGCGGCAGTTCCGATCTTCTGATCCTGGTAGCCAAGCGCAGCACCGAGGGGGCCCGCCGTGTAAAGCGCTGCAATGTCAAACGCCTGGTCGACCGAATTCGGGGTCGTGGCTGCAGTCGTTGCGGTCGTGCCATCGCGCTCGGAGAATGCATAGGCGGCCCGCACCACCAGACCGCTCATGCTCGGGCTGGTCCAGTTGATCCCGTTGCTGAATCGAGTCGAGTATGCACCGACCGTGGTCGCTGCGCATCCCACGGTGCCGATCGAAGACGGGGTGCCTCCCGTTTGGTTGGCACAGGCACCGCTGCCGCCCGACGACCAGTTGCCCTGGCCGCCGAAGAAGCTGTAGCCCATGATATCGCCGAGTGCGTCCGCATGGAACGACGGTGTCAGGGTCCGACCGAGGCGAATCTCACCGAAGCCACCGCCAATTCCGACCCACGACTCGCGGTTGAAGTTGATCGTGTTACCGGAGTCGGCGGTGACGCCACCCTCGATTTGGAAAATGGCGCTCAGGCCACCGTCCATTTTCTCGACACCGCGGATGCCGAGGCGGCTGGTCTGACCGATCGCAGTGTCGACCGTCATCATCGACTTCGCTGCACCGCCCCGGTCGATCGATCCCACGCCGAGGTCCATCTTGCCGTACAGAGTCACCTGCGCTTGCGCCAGAGCCGGCAGCGCGGCGGCGACTGCGATGGCGAGAAGTGATTTCTTCATTGAAAAATCTCCTAGGTTTGAAAACATCGACGGCATCAACGCCGCCGCAACCCCCGGACCGGGCCGAACCCGGACCGGACAGAAGCAGAATGGATTGTGTCCAATTTCGCGGGCACTGCAAAGCGATCACCTCCGAACGTTGGCAAAACGCCACCACGCTGTCGTATCCCTGCAACACCCCCGTCGCCCTCGCCTCGGACACGGAGCCACTGCGTTGCACTAAATTGGTGCGTTTTGCGCAGCTCCTGGATGGCTCCTGGGCGCTTGACCCCTCTCGGCTGCGTCACTAGACTCCATTGAGTTCAGAAAAAAAAGCGATCTGTGCGGCAAGGCCGCGCAATGTCCAGCCCGAACGGTTGATCAGGGAGACTTCCATGCTGCACCCGACCCCAGCCGCCTTGCGCAGGCGTTTGGTTCTCGTCGCGCCCACCGCGCTTGCGGCCGTCGCGCTCGCGGGGCTCCTCGCTGAGTCCGCCCACAGTCAGCCTGCAGGCGCGGGCGACTGGCCACAGGCGCCGGTGCGCATCATCGTCCCCTACCCGCCGGGCGGCCTCACGGACGTCGTGACCCGTTTGATGGCCGAGGGACTACAACGTACGACCGGCAAGAACGTGCTGGTTGAAAACCGCCCCGGCGGTGCGGGCCAGATCGGCCTGCAGGCAGTCCTGCAAGCGCCGCGCGACGGCCATACCCTCGCTCTGGTCGTGCCAGCGACGATGGTCACGCTGCCCCTCACCAATCCCGATTTCAAGATCAAGCCGCTCGAAGAGTTCGAGCCCATTACCGCCGCGGTCGATACCTTCCTGACCTTGGTCACGCCCCCCTCTAGTGGCGTACGTACGCTCGATGACCTGCGCGCCTTCGCCCGCCGGCACCCGGACCGGATGACCTACGGCACGCCCGGGGTGGGCTCCTCCTACCATCTGAACACAGCAGTGATGCTGCGTCGGCTGGGGCTCGAAGCGCTCCACGTGCCGTACAAAGGCGAATCCGAGGTCCTGAACCAGGTGGCGGGCGGGCACCTCGGTTTTTCGCTGGTGTCGTCAGCCGCGCGCGGCCTGGTCGACGCCGGCAAACTGCTCGGGGTCGCCACGGCCGCCGCCGTGCGACCGCCGGTGTTTGCGCAGGTCCCCACTTTCAGCGAACAGGGGATCGATTTCAAGACCGACGGGTGGGTGGGCTACGCGGCGGCCAAGGGGACGCCGCCAGCGCTTGCCGACCAGATCAATCGCGCGCTGGTGCGGGCCATCAACGATCCGGCCGTGAGTGGCAGGCTGCGCGACACGGGATTTATCCTGGTCGCCAACTCCCGAAGCGAATTCGTCAAAGCGATCCAGGACGGCACGGCCACCTACGGCGATTTGATCCGCTCGGGCGCCATCAAGCTCGACTGACGCGAGCGCTATCCGGTGCCCCCCACGACCGAGCACGCAGGCACACCATCATGAAGCAGGTCATCCGCAGCATCCCGGGCACGATCGCCCCCGACAACGACAACCCCTTCCTGCACGGCCCGTTCACGCCGGCGAGCGAAGAGTGGGTCGCCGACAGCGACAGCATGACGGTGATCGGCGAGATCCCGCGCGACCTGCACGGCATCTACATCCGCAACACCCACAATCAGATCCACGAGTCGATCGGCATCTATCACCCCTTCGATGGCGACGGCATGCTGCATGCCATGCACTTCGAGGACGGCCGCGCCACTTACCGCAACCGTTACGTCGAGACCACCGGCTTTTACGCTGAGCAGGCGGCGGGTCGGTCGCTGTGGCCGGGGCTTCTCGCCCCGCAGCTCTACTCGCGGCGTGGCTGGGGGGCGATCGGCGCGATGAAGGACAACGCCGGCACCGATGTCAAATGCCATGCCGGACTGCTGCTCGCCTCGATGTCCCAGGGTAGTGAACCCTGGCGGCTCGATCCGGTGACCCTCGAGACTCTGGGGCCCGATGCCAACTGGGCCCGCCACGTGCCCGATGGCGTGTCCTCGCACTACAAGATCGACTCGGCCACGGGCGAAATGATGTTCTTCAATTACCCGGAGCATTGGCCCTACATGCATTACGGCGTGGTCGATCGCAACAATCAGCTGGTGCATTACGTGCCGATCGAACTTCCTGGTCCGCGCTGGCCGCATGATCTGGGCATCACCCGCCATTACACGGTCCTGCACGATCTGCCCTACTTCTTCGATCCCGAGGAGCTGAAGCGCGGCGAGCGCAAGCTCCAGTTCCGCCGCGACCTGCCCGCACGCTTCGGGGTCGTGCCCAGGCGCGGTGACTCGAATTCGATACGCTGGTTCGAGGCCACGCCCTCCTGCACCTGGCCAATTGCTACGAAGACGGCGACGAGGTGGTGATGGACGGCTGCATCATGCCCGATCCGCACATGCCCGCCGTCGGGCAGTCCGGGACCGGTCGGCAGGCGGTCTACGAGCGTATCCGCGCGCATCTGGACAAGTACAACAACCCGACGCTGATGCACCGCTGGCGCTTCAACCTGCGGACCGGCCAGACCCGCGAGGAACGGATCGACGACGAGATCACCGAGTTCCCGATGGTCAGCAACGACTATGTCGGCCTGCCCTACCGCTACAGCTACAACGTGCTCTACCAGAAGGGCGAGTGGTTGTTCCGTGGGCTCAAGCGCTATGACCTGCAAACGGGCGCGACCCAGAGCATGGAGTTCGGTCAGGGCTGCTTTGGCAGCGAGCCCCAGGTCGCACGCCGGGTCGGCGCACAAGCCGAGGACGATGGCTACGTGCTCACGTTCGTTAACAACATGCCCGAAAACCGCTCCGAGTGCTGGGTGCTCGATGCAGCCAACATGGACCGATCGCCACTGGCTCGCATCATCCTGCCGCACCGGATCTCGGCGGGCACGCATGCCTGCTGGGTCGAGGGTGATCGCATCCGCGGTGAGGCGCGCGATCCGCGCTACATCCCGGGCGCGCCGCCCGTAGCGGCTTGATCGAGCCGAGATCCCACCCGTCGTCCGTCGCATCGGAGACCTGCATCATGCTCAACGACAAGACCCGCGCGGTATTCGGCGGCCTCAGGCTGCCGGTGGTCGCAGCCCCG
>CAZAVT010000001.1:5333-21774 GCA_964488395.1 uncultured Burkholderiaceae bacterium
TGATCTCGGGCCCAGACTTGGTGCTCGCGGCCGCACGCGCCGGTATCGCCGGCGCCTTTCCGACGCCCAACGCCCGCCCGATCGACGTGCTCGAGCAGTGGCTTGAGCGGATCAGCCGCGAACACGCTGCGCTCGCCGCCACGCCAACCGCCCATCGCCCCGGCCCCTGGGTGGCCAATCTCGTGACCCACTCCTCCAATGCCCGTCTGCCCGAGGACCTGGCCCTGATCGCGCGATACAAGCCGCCGGTCGTGATCACGGCGCTGGGCAGTCCCCGGCCGGCGATGGAAGTCGTTCATGCCTATGGCGGGATCGTGATTGCCGATGTCATCAACCTCACCCTCGCGCAGAAGGCGATCGACGCGGGCGTCGACGGACTCGCCTGCATCTCGAGCGGCGCAGGCGGACATACCGGCCACCTGTCACCCTTTGCCTTTGTGAGCGCCGTGCGACGCCGCTTCGACGGCCTGGTGATCATCGGTGGCGCGATTTGTGACGGGTGGGGCATCGCGGGCGCGATCGCCTGCGGCGCTGACCTGGTCTACATGGGTACCCGCTTCATCCCGACTTTGGAGAGCCATGCCAAGCTCGAGTACAAACAGATGCTGGTCGAGGCTGACATCGGCGACGTGGTGGCGGTCGACAAGATCACCGGTGCGGCCGCGAGCTGGCTGCTTCCCTCCTTCAAGGCCCACGGCATCGATCTCGCCACGCTGAGCCCGCTCACCGACCGCAACTACAACAGCAACCGCTCGGTCGACGAATCCCGGCGCGGCTGGCGCGACCTCTGGGGGGCAGGCCAGGGGGTGGGCGCAGTCAGCGCGATCGAGCCGGTCGCAACCGTCGTGGATCGCCTCGAGGCCGAGTACCGTGAGGCGCGAGCACGCTTCGCTCGGCAGGGGGCCTCCGCATGAAACGCGACCCTCTGCCCGTGAACGACATCCCCGCGCTGTCGGGCAATAGCGCCCCGATCCGCGAGGAGAGCGTCTTCGAGCGGATGACCGTGATCGGCGAGGTCCCGACCGATCTGAATGGCGTCTATGTCCGGAACGGCCCCAACCCCCGATTCGACCCCGACTGGCGCTATCACGCATATGACGGGGATGGCATGGTGCATGCGGTGTCGTTTGACCGCGGCCAGGTCAGCTACCGCAATCGCTGGGTGCGTACCCGCGCCTTTGACGAGGAAGCCGCCGCCGGCCGGCCGCTCTGGAAAGGGCTCAAGGAAAAGCCCCGAGCCGATCGGCCCGATGAGCCGCTCAAGAACACGGCCAACACTGATGTCAAGTACCACGCGGGTCGATTGATCGCGATGTGGTATCGCTCGGGGCTGCCCTACGCGCTGGATCCCCGCACGCTTGAGACCCTGGGCCCGGCCGACTTCGACGGCGCGCTGGATCGAATCTCCGCGCACTCGCGGCCCGATGAGCACACGGGCGAACTGATCTGGTTCGACTATGACGTGAAGCCGCCCTACATGCGCTATGGCGTGATCGGTCCCGATCGCCGTGCGCGCCACGCGGTCGATATCCCCTTGCCCGGCCCGCGGCTGCCGCACGACATGGCGGTGACGCCGCACTGGAGCATCCTGCATGACTTTCCGCTGGTGCTGGATGATGAAGCCTGGCGGGCGGGTCGCTACAAGCTCCGGTTTGATGGTGCAATGCCCAGCCGCTTTGGCCTCATCCCGCGCTATGGCCAGGCGCACGAGATCCGCTGGTTTGAGGCGCGGCCGACCTACATGCTGCATGTGGTCAATGCCTGGGAAGAGGGTAACGACGTCGTGATGGTCGGCACACCCTACCGGATCCACGAGCGCGACGACGGTTCACCCGATGCCGAGCGGCTGCTTCGCACCATCCACCATCGCCAGCGCGACTTCGTGTTGTGGCAGTGGCGATTTGACCTCAGGACCGGGCGCACCACCGAGGGCCCGCTCGACGATGTGCTGAACAGCGAGTTCCCGGTGATCAACAGTCGCTACCAGGGCCGGCGCAATCAGTTTTCGTATCACATCATGTTCCCGCCCGGCGGGCGCGAGGAGCCGCGCTTTCCGGGGTTGGTCAAATATCGGCTGGACACCGGGGGCTATGTTGCGTATAGCGCAGGCCCGCAGTGGTTCTACAACGAACCGGGCTTTGCTCCGTCCGATGACGCCGGCGCCGAGGATGATGGCTATCTGGTGATGTTCGCCTGGAACCCGGTCGAGGCGCGAAGCGAAGTCCAGGTCTTCGATGCGCGGGGAGCCCGGCTTGCCGAGGGGCCGGTCGCTCGGATCATCCTGCCGCGGCGAGTGCCGCATGGCTTTCATGCCACCTGGGTCAGTGCTGCGACGCTGGCTCGGTGGCCCTGAGCGCGCAGCCCCTAGACCCCACCGAGTGATTCTCCGTTGCAAGGATCTCCGATGCCAGAACCCACTTACATCCTGGGCGGACATCAAACCGACTTTGCCCGTGTCTGGTCTCGCCAGGGCCAGGATCTGTCGGACATGATCCGCGAATCAACCGAGGGCGCGTTGTTGGCTGCCGCCGTGGATTCCGACAGCATCGAGTCGATCCATGTTGGGAACGCCTTTGCCGAGCTGCAGCGCGGCCAGGCTCATCTTGGCGCGATGGTGGCTGCCGTGGTCCCGTCCCTGTGGGGCGTGCCAGCGATGCGCCATGAGGGTGCCTGCGCCTCGGCCTCGCTGGCCGTCCTTGCGGCCATGGCCGAGATCGAGTCCGGCCGCTATGACTGCGTCCTGGTGATCGGGGCCGAGGAACTGAAGAACCTCCCGGGCGACCAGTCCTCCGCCAATCAGAATGCGGCGGGCTGGCAGGGCCGCGAGGGGTTCGATTGTCGTTTCCTTTGGCCTGCGGCGTTCGGCCGGCTGGGCTTCGAGTACGAGCGCCGCTACGGTCTCGATCGGCGCTATCTGAACCGGATCGCCGAGATCAACTATGGCAATGCCCGGCGCAATCCGCTCGCCCAGACCCGCCGTTGGGCCTTCGAGCCCGGCAGTTTCAGCGATGACGACACACTCAATCCGCTGATCGAGCCAGGAACGCGCCGGCAAGACTGCGGACAGATCACCGACGGCGCCTGCTCGCTGGTTCTTGGCTCCGGTCGTTTTGCGGCTGCCCATGCGCGTCGCCTGGGCGTCGCGCTCGAGACACTGCCGAGAATCAGTGGCTGGGGCCATCGAACTGCGGGGATTCGTCTGCTCGACAAATTCGAGCGCAGCCGCAACGAGCCCTATGTGTTCCCGCATTTGCGGCAAGCGATCACCGAGGCCTGGGCGCGGGCGGGGATCCGTGGTGCCGATGACCTCGATGTCATCGAAACCCACGACTGTTTCACCACCACCGAGTACATGGCGATCGATCATTTCGGTCTCACTCCCCCGGGGGCCAGCTGGCAAGCGGTCGAGCGCGGTGACATCGACCTGGGCGGGCGCTGCCCGGTCAATCCCTCCGGCGGCCTGATTGGTTGCGGTCATCCGGTCGGCGCAACCGGCACACGGATGCTGCTCGATCTCGCCCGGCAGGTGAGTGGGCAAGCCGGGGAATACCAGGTGGCGGGTGCGCGGCGCGGCGCCTCGCTCAACATCGGCGGCTCTTGCTCGACCGTGGTGTCTTTCGTCGTCGAAAGCGGGCCAGCACGATGAGCCGTCACCTCGAACCGGTCTGGATCGTTGGTGCGGGCATGACGGCGCTCGGAAAGCACCTCGCCCGCAGCATCAAGGACCTCACCCGCGAAGCGGTGGATCATGCGCTCGCTGATGCGGGTTGCTCGCTCGATGAAATTGGTGCGGCCTGGTTTTCCAATACCCGGCAGGGCATCTTCGAATGGCAGCATGGGATTCGCGGCCAGTGCGCGCTGCGCAGCTACGGGCTTGAGCGAGTGCCGATTTTCAATACAGACAATGCCTGCGCGTCGAGTTCGAGCGGGCTGCATCTCGCGATCGCCTATCTGCGTGCCGGCATGGCCGATATCGCGCTGGTGGTGGGCGCCGAGAAGATGAACTATCCGGACAAGCGCGAGCTGATGTTTCAGGCCTTTCAGGGCAGCATCGACCGCGAGCTCGGTGAGGCACAGCTCCGTGCGGTGATCGCGCTCTCGGCGGATCTGCCCTTGCCGCCCGAGGCGCGCGACTCCGGCGGTGAACGCAGCATCTTCATGGACTCCTATTCGGCCGCTGCGCGGTTTCACATGCATCGCTACGGCAGTACGCCGCGCCAGATGGCTGCCGTCGCAGCCAAGAACCATTGGCATTCGCAGTGGAATCCGCTCGCCCAGTACCGTCAGCCGATGACGATCGAGGAGGTGCTCGCCGATCGCATGGTGTCCTGGCCCCTCACCCGAAGCATGTGCGCGCCGATGAGTGACGGTGCGGCGGCGCTGGTGGTTTGTAACCGCCAGGGCCTCGAGCGGCTTGCGGCGGTGCGCGCTCGCGCGGTCCCTGTGCTGGCCTCGAGCGTTGCCTCGGGTGTGACCCGGGCGCCCGAGGATGCCTCGCACTATATCGGCCGTCTTGCCGCCGAGGCCGCTTATCAGGAAGCGGGCCTGGGCCCCGGCGACTTATCTCTGGCTGAGGTTCATGATGCGTCCGCCTTTGCGGAGATCAAGCAGCTCGAGAATCTCGGTCTGGCGGCGCCTGGCGAGGGTGGTCTGCTCGCTGAGCGGGGTGACACGCGGCTGGGCGGGCGAGTGCCGGTCAACACCTCTGGCGGGCTCCTCTCGAAGGGCCACCCGATTGCGGCGACCGGCGCGATTCAGCTGGTCGAGCTGGTGACACAACTGCGCGGCGAGGCGGGAGCCCGGCAGGTCCGGGGCGCACGGATCGCCGCTGCGAGTAACGGTGGCGGCTTCTGGGGGGGTGAGGAGGCAGTGGCGGCAGTGACGATTCTCGGCGAACCGCAGGGACGGCCCGCCGCCTCGGCGCGGCCGGCATGACAGGACACGGACCATGATCGATACGCTCTACAGTGGCGGCAGTTTTGGCGAGGTGCTGATCTCGGCCTTGCTCCGTTACCCAGACCGGATCGCCTTTGAGGAGGATGACGGCCGCTCGGTCACCTACCGCGAGACCCGGCAGCAGATCGGTCGTGCGATCGCGCGCTTCCATGCATTGGGATTGAAACCGGGCGATACCGTGGTCCAGCTCTCGGGCAATCGGAGCGAAACCTTCTTTGTGATGGCCGCGCTCTACATCGGCGGCTTTCGCTCGGTGACTTTGCACACCCTCGCAAGTGTCGACGATCAGGCCTACATCATCGACGACTCGGAGGCGGCGCTGGTGATCGTCGACCCACGCTACCGCGAGCGCGCTCAGCAACTGCGCGCGCGCGGGCCGACGCAGGCGGCTGGGGCCCGGCCGCTCCGGTGGTTCACCCACGAGGCAATCGAGGGATTCGAGCCCTTCTGGGTCGGCGATGAGATCGCGCCCCTCCAGTGTGTTGGCGGCCCCGAGCACATCATTCGGCTCGCCTACACGGGGGGCACGACCGGCAAGCCCAAGGGCGTGATGCTGTCCAACCGCTCGATGACGACCAACGTGGTGCTGGCGCTCGCCGGCAAGCCCTGGCCGGAGACGGTCCGATTTCTCTGCCCGACGCCGATCACTCATGGGGCCGGCTCGATGATCGTCCCGACGCTGCACCACGGCGGCACCTTCATCCTGCAGCAGGGTTTCGACAAGGATCGGGTGCTCGATGCGATCGCCGAGCGTGGTGTCACCTCGCTCTTCTTGGTGCCGACGATGATCTATACCTTGCTCGATCACCCGCGCACCCGGACGATCGATTTCAGCGGCCTGCACTGTCTCACCTACGGGGCGGCGCCAATGACACCCGCACGGATCCGCGAGGCCATCGAGGTATTTGGACCCGTGCTCGTGCAGGGCTATGGTCAGACCGAGGCGCCCAACACGCTACTCACCTTGACCCGAGAGGACCACCTAAGCGCTGATGCACGACGTCTCGCTTCGGCAGGTCGACCCTATCCAGGGATCACGCTAGCGGTCCTCGATGATCAGGACCAACCGGTCGCGCAGGGCGAGGTCGGCGAAATCTGCGTGCGCGGCTCGCTCGTGATGAGCGGCTACTGGAAGCTGCCTGAGCAGACCGCGGAGACCCTGCGCAACGGATGGCTGCACACCGGGGACATGGCCTGGCAGGACGAGGAGGGCTACTACTACATCGTTGACCGCAAGAAGGACATGATTATCTCCGGCGGCTTCAATGTCTATCCGAAGGAAATCGAGAATGTGCTCGCCGCCCACCCGGCCGTGGCCTCGGTCGCGGTGATCGGTGTGCCGGATCCGAAGTGGGGCGAGGCGGTGAAGGCCGTGGTGGTCTTGCGGCCGGGCGCGCAGGTGCTCGAAGCCGAGTTGATCGCGCTGGCACGCGAGAAAAAGGGACCCGTGGCGGCGCCCAAGTCCGTTGATTTTGTCGAGAGCCTACCAGTGACCGCATTGGGTAAGCCCGACAAGAAGGTGCTGCGCGCCCGGTACTGGGGTGGGTTGCAGCGTGCGGTGAACTGACGAGGGGCCCGCATCGGGTCGGTCGGTGTTCTCAGGGGAGACATGATGTCGCAAGCGATGATGAAAGCTGTCTGGTCAGTACCGGGTGAGAGCGGCGGTCGGGTCGAGATTCGCGAGATTGTCCGTCCCGAGCCGGGTCCGGGTCAGGTCCGGGTCCGGGTGCGGGCCAGCGCGATCAATCGGGGTGAGTTGCTGGCCCTCGCGGCGCTCAAGAGCGGTTCGGGCGGCATCGGTGGAGTGGAATTCGCTGGCGAGATCGATGCGCTGGGTGAAGGGGTGAGTGCTTTTCGCGTGGGCGATCCGGTGCTTGGCCATGGCCGTGGCGCGCAGGCCCAATATGTGTGCAGCGACGCTCGTACCGTGATGCCCAAGCCCGCGCGGCTGAACTGGGCGCAGGCGGCGGCGTTTCCGAATGTCTTCACGACCGCGCACGATGCGATGATCACTCACGGGCGGCTCGCGCGCGGTCAGTCGGTGCTGATCAACGCCGCCTCATCAGGAATCGGCATCGCGGCGATCCAGATCGCCCGCTGGGCCGGTGCTGGACAGATCATCGCGAGCTCGCGTTCGCTCGAGAAGCTCGAGCGTTTGCGCCCGCTCGGTGTCACCGATGCGATCTGCAGTGACGAACGAGGGCAGTGGGTCGAGCGGGTGATGGCGGCAACCGGCGGTGAGGGTGTCCATCTGGTGGTCGACAGCGTTGGTGCTTCGAGTTTCGAGTCGAACCTCCGGGCGATGGCGCTCGAGGGTCGGTTGATCGGTGTCGGTCGGCTGGGAGGGCGAGAGGCGCGGATCGATCTCGACTTCCTGGCCTTGCGACGATTGCAGTTGATCGGTGTGACCTTTCGGACCCGGACGACCGAGCAGACGGTCGCCTGCGTACAGGCTTGCGCTCGAGACTTGCTGGCACCGCTCGCGGCGGGGGAGATCGAGCCGGTGGTCGACTCGGTGTTTGCGCTCGATGCGATTGGCGAGGCGCACCGGCGCATGCTTGGTAATCAGCAGATTGGCAAGATCGTTCTCTCCGTGGAGTGATCACGATGGATGAGATCCTGATTCGACCCCTGACGGGCTCGATCGGTGCGCGGGTCGAGGGTGTCTCGCTCGCGACGCTCGATGATGCGCAGTTCCGCTCCATTCACGAGGCTTTTCTCGAGCACTGCATGCTGGTGTTTCCTCGTCAGCATCTGGCGCCGGCCGACCAGTTTGCGTTTGCCCGGCGCTGGGGCGAGATCGCGGTGACGCCGATGCTCAAGTATGTCGAGGGCTGGCCAGGGCTGCTGCAACTGAACAACGCGGGCAAGGCCCACACGATCACCGAGAACTGGCACTACGATTCGACCTTTATCGCAGCGCCTCATGCGCTCACCATCCTTGCCGCGCAAAAGCTGCCGAGCGCGGGTGGCGACACGATGTGGTCGAACCAGTACCTGGCCTATGAGACGCTGTCACCGGGCATGAAGGCGATGCTCGAGGGCGTGCGGGCCAAGTTCACGGGAACACGCATCGCTCGTCGATCGGGGGTCGAGGGCGAACCGCCGCATGCCTTCCACCCGGTGGTCCGTACCCATCCCGAGACGGGGCGCAAGGCGCTCTTCATTGGCCACCCTGGAGATACGGTGCCGCATTTCGAGCATATGACCGAGGCTGAGACCCGGCCCTTGCTGGATTACCTCTATCAGCACTCGGTGCAGCCCGATCGGGTCTATCGACACGTCTGGCAGGAGGGTGATGTCGTCGTTTGGGATAACCGCTGCACCATGCACTACGCGGTCCACGATTACGGCACGCAGGAGCGCCAACTCAACCGGGTGACGATCAAGGGGACGGTGCCGTACTAAGGCGTGAGCGGTCTTCAGCGCCGTTTGGCGAAATGCCGGTCGAGGAAGTCCGCGACGATCCGGTTGAACGCCTCGGGTTGCTCGGCCCAGCCAAAATGCCCGACTCCGGGCATCACGACAAACTCGGAGCCGGCGATCTTTTCGCTCATCCGGCGCATCACCTCGGCAGGGGCGGTCCGATCGAGCGCACCGGCGATCGCGAGTACCGGCACCGTGATCCGAGGTAGTACCGCTCGGCCCTCGTAGCGAGTGATCGCGACGATGGCGGCGCGGAAGGTTTCAGCCTTCATCTCGCCCACCGTGCGTACGACGCGCTCCACCGCTGGGCCGCTCGCCGCAGGTGCCATCATGGTCGGCAGGAAGATCGGCGCATGTTCGGCCACTGTGCGGCCAGCGTCCAGTGGTGCCACCCGATCGGCGACGAATTTGCGCTGCCACTCGCCGTCGGGGTTGCCAAAGGCCGCGCTGGTCGCCGACAGCACCAGACCGTGGACGCGATCGGCGAACCAGTCACAGGCGCGCTGGGCGATCATGCCGCCCATGCTGTGGCCCAGCAGGACATTGCAGCGGCCGCCTTCCTGGTCGAGGAGGCGCCCAAAGGCCTTCGCGCAGACCTCGATGTCGAAGGGGTCGGGCAGCGGCGAGCAGCCGTAGCCGGGCGCGTCCCAGGCGACCACCCGCCAGCCGGCGGCTGAGAAGGCTTCGATCTGGCTGCGCCAGTATTCCTTGGCGCCAAAAGCGCCGTGCAGCAGGAAGAGCGTGCGCTCGCCCGCCCCGGTGACGCTATGGTCGGGCACCCGCAGGCCGAGATCGATCGGTTTTGGACCTGAGCCCGCACTCATTGCGCCGCTCCGGCCGTGAGCATCGCCTCGGGCGCCCAGCAGGCGTGCGCACCCGTCGCGACATGGTCGGGGAGGATGATCCGGCAGACTGGCCCGCGAGTGATATCCCGCGCATCGAAGAGCGCGCATTCACCCTTGCCAGTCAGCGTGTTGGTCAGAAAGCTGATCAGGTAGCCGTCGTCCTCGGCGTTCGATCCGTCGCGGGGCGCGAAGGGCGCCTCGCTGACGTGGCAGCCCTGCGGCGCCATCCAGGTCTGGCTGCGACCGGTCGCGAAGTCGTATTTCTTGAGACCGTCGAGAAGCCAGAAGCCATTTTTGGGGATCGCGTTGTAGCTGTAGCGGTAGGGCCGGCCGTTGTGTCGACCATTGACCATCGGGAACTCGGTGACCTGATCATCGAGGTCTTCCTCCCGGGTCTGGCCGGTGCGCAGGTTGAAACGCCAGCGATGCATCCGGGTGCCCTTGTCGTGCAGGCTGGTCATGCGGATCACGCGGGCATAGCCCTCCTGCGGCAGATCGGACAGATCAGGCAGCGGTGTGGTCTGGATGCAGCCGTCCATCACGATCTCGTCGCCGTCCTCGTAGGTGTTGGACAGGTGGAGCAGATAGCAGGGCTGGGCTTCGAACCAACGCACGTCGGCGTTGTGGCCGTGCCGTGGCAGGACGCCGAAGCGGCTCGGCAAGTCACGGTAAAAGCGCAGTCGGTGCCCACCCTTGGCGAGTGCGGCCGGATCAAAGAAGAGTGGCAGGTCGTGGATCACCGTATAGTGCTCGGTCATGCCCAGATCGTGCGGCCAGCGAGGCCCGGGCAACTCGATTGGCACGTAATGGACCAATCGGTTATCCGGGCTCACGACGCCGTAGTTCAGGTAAGGAGGCGTCTCGCCGAAGTTGAAGAACACCATCTCCTGGGTGTGTTCGTCGACCTTGAAGTGCGAGCAGATGCCGTTGGGCTGCAGCGTGCGGGCCCAGGTGGTGTCGGGGCCCAGCGTCTCGAGGGTCTCGGGATCGAGGCGGTAGGGTTCGCTGCATTGGGACATTGCCGCGAGTACCCGCCCGGCGTGCACGATCACATCGGTGCCCGCATTGTCCTTCATGGCTCCGATCGAACCCCAGCCGCGACGAGTGCCCCGGCGCGGTTCGATGATGCCAGGCCAGAGCGAGCGTCCCGCTGCCTGCTCGGCGTAGAAACCGGTCGTCCGGATCCACCGATTGCGAAAGAACGCCTGCCCGCCCTTGAATCGCATCGCGTGCAGCATGCCGTCACCGTCATAGGGGTGATAGCGCCCGATCGCCTCGTGGACCGGCACATGGCTGTTGCGGATGTAGACCCCATGGAGATCCTTCGGGATCTCACCGATCACCGTGAGCTGCGCGGCATCCGCATCCCACTCGGTATCGACGGGTCGCCAGGCGTCGTTCAGGAAAGGGTTGTCATTTGGAAAGACGATGGTTGAGCGGACCTGGTTGACGATCTGCGGCATGGCGCACCTTCCCAATTTGATTCTGAAGTGGATGATAGCTTTTTTTATTGAACTATGACGATCCGGTACGATCGCATCATGAACGAATCCTCGATCCGGCAGCCCCGCGAGTCACTGCCCGGCTCTGCCGCACCTGGCCTGGACGAGACCGATATCGCCCGGCTACGCCGGATCCTCCACGGCAGCACCGTCAATCAGGTTCTGCTGCGGGTCGGCGATCGCTGGACCTGGTCCGTGGTGCAACAGGCCTTTTTGGGTGTGCGTCGTTTTGACGATTTTCAGACTGCGCTCGGGATCCCGCGCCAGACGCTCACCGAGCGCCTGCGCAAGCTCGTCGAGCTCGGCCTGCTGCGTCAGGAGCTTTATCAGGAGCGCCCGCCCCGCTACGCCTATCGCCTGACGCAGGCTGGGTTTGCGCTCTATCCGCGAGCCTTGCTGGCCTGGGCCTGGGATCTCCGCTGGGGGGCTCCACCGCCCAACATGCCCCGACAGCTGCGCCATCGGTCGTGCGGCCACAAGCTGCATCCGCGGCTGGTGTGCGGCCATTGCGAGAGGGCCATCAGCGGCGCATCGCTGCGAGCGGAGCTCATCGATCCTGGCATCGAGCCACCACCGGCTGGCCGCGCGCGCCGTTGGGCGGGCGGATTGCCGAGCCGTCGCGAGCAACTCGATCAGCCGGGGTTGCATTTCCCACGACTGGTGAGCGATCGCTACGCTGTGCTGATCGTGCTCGCAGTCCTGTTGGGCTGTCGGCACTTTGACGAGATTCGCCAGGTCGTTGCGATCGGTACCAATGTCCTCGCGGTTCGACTGGAGATGCTGACTCGCTTTGGCGTGTTGGAGAAACTCGCCGATCCCATCGATGCTCGCCGTTACATCTATCGCCTGGGCGAAGCCAGCGAGCCCTTACGAGGCTATTTGCTACTGCTGTCGCGCTGGGGTCAGCAACATCTGACCGGCGGGCCCAGCACCTTGCGGGCGATCCACCTCGACTGCGGCCGTTCCGTCGACCCACGGGTGGTCTGCGAGCACTGCCGCGAGACCGTTCAGGCCTGGGAGGTCGAGCGGCTCTGAGGCGCGCAGGCTAGCGGTCCAGCCAGGCCGCCAGCGCGTCGGCCATAGCCTGCGGTTTTTCGAGCGGCAGCAGATGCCCGCAGTGATCGATCGCCACCAGTGGGACATCGGGCATTTCCGCTTGGATCTCGCGCATCAGCGCGGCGGGAACCACCTTGTCCTGCTCGGTGGCGATCATCAGCCGTGGTCCGGCGTACTGCGCCAGTAACGCCGTTCGGTCCGGGCGGGTGATGCAGGCTCTCATGTGGGCTACGAATCGTTCTGACCCGTAGCCGTCGAGCATGAGCTTCCTGCGCTCATGGATCGCCGGGTCGTCGACCCGGTCGGGATGCACGGTGAGCGGATGGTTCTTGGTCATCATCGGGACATAGCCACCGCCCTGGGCGATCTCAATTGCCTTCTGCCGCATTGGGACCGCAGCTTGGCTCTCGGCACGGGTTGATGAGCAGACCAGCGCGAAGGCCTCGACCCGAGCTGCGGCGGCAGCAAGCACGGCCATCCCGACGTAGCCGCCAAACGAGAAGCCGACATAGCTGAACCGATCGGGCAATTGAGTGAGCAGTTGCGCGGCGACTGCGTCGGTCGTGTCGTACGCCTCAAGCGTCGGGCAATGGATCTGCCAGCCCGTTCCTAGCCGGGGTTCGAGTTGTTCGAGCAGTGGCTCCCAGATAACGGGTGTGTTGTTCAGCCCGTGAACCAGCACCAGATGTCGCATGGCCTCATACCTCATTCGGGTCAATCGAGCGTGAGCTTGAGCGTCTTGTTAATGTCGCGCACCAGCCGGATCTCGTTTTCGACCATGCGCGTGAATTCGGCGGGCGTGGTGTAACGCACCTCGGAGCCGTCCGCTTCGAGTTTGGCGATGACGTCGGGCGACTCGAGCGCAGCCTTGAAGGCTGCATTGAGCCGATCGAGCACGCTCGCTGGTATCCCGGCAGGCGCTGCGAAACCCAGCCAGCTGGTGATCGAGAAATCGAGGCCTTGCTCCTTGAGCGTGGGGACCTGTTTCATGTGCGAGAGCCGCTGATCCGCGGTCACGCCGAGCGCGATCAAGAGGCCCTTGTCGACCCGCGGCATCGATCCCGCCGAGGTCAGCATGACATCCACCTGACCCCCGGCTAGATCCTGCTCGGCCTGGGCGGCGCCCCGATAGGGAATGTGCAGCAGGTTGAGTCCTGCCACGCTCATCAAGACCTCGGACCAGACGTGATAGGAGGTGCCCAGTCCCGAGCTGGAAAACTTCAGCTGACCCGGGTTAGAGCGAGCCTTTGCGAGGAACTCGGCGAGTGTGCTGAAGCCGGACTTGGGGTGAGTCGCGAGGATGAAATACCCGCTGTACCCCAGCGTCAGGTACTGAAAGTCCTTGATCGCGTCATAACGCAGCTTGGGATCGAGCGCCGGCGCCATCACGGCTCCGGCTTGCGTGATCACGCCGATCGTGTAGCCATCTTTCGGGGCCTGTGCGAGTAACTGAGTGCCCAGTCGCTGGCCCGCACCCGAGCGATTGTCGACCGCGATCGGCTGGCCCAGGATCTCGCTGACCCGGGCTGCGATGATTCGGCCCTTGCTGTCCACCACGCCAGGAGGGAAGGGCATGATCAGGTTGATCGCGCGGGTCGGGTAGGAGGGCTGGGGCTGTGTCTGGGCAGACGCGCTCGATGGCCAGGCAGCTGCGCTCAGGCTGCCAACGGTCAGCGCGAGGGCAAGCGCCCAGGCGGTGGTTCCGACCGGCCCTTGCCCAATCGTGCAGGATCGTTCTTGACTCATCGTTGTGTCTCCTTCGCGTTTCAACGCTCGAGTTCGACTCAGGCCTGGAAGCTGCCACCGTTCACGTGCAGAGTCTGCCCTGTGATGTAGCCCGCCGCCTCGCTCAGCAGAAAGAGCGTCGGGCCGGTGATGTCGAGCGGCTCGCCGAGCCGACCCATGGGCACCGTCTTCAGGAATTCCTGCTGATCGAGTCCTGTTTTCTTCGGGGCTCGGCCGGTCCCGCCGGTCAGGAAAGCCGTCTGAATCAATCCGGGGGCAATGCAATTGACCCGGACCTGCGGTGCCCACTCCGCCGAAAGTGCCTTGCACAGGCCGATCACGCCAGCCTTCGAAGCCGCATAGGGTCCGTAGCCGCTGCGGCTCACCCGGACGCCAAAGGTTGACGAGGTCAGCACCATCGATGGCTGGCCACCGCTCGCCGCGCTCGCCCGCAGCCCCGGCGCTGCTGCCCGGCTGATCAGGAAGGCACTTCGCAGATTGCCGGCAACGATGCTGTCCCATTCTTCGGTTGACATGTCCTCGATGGGAATGCGCTCGCGCGTGAAGCCCACCAGATTGACGAGGGCATCGATCGCTCGCCAGCGAGCCGAGATCGTCTTGAATGCTGCCTCGACCTCCAATTCATGGCCGGCATTGAGGCCCACGCAGGCGACCACGCCAGGCGGTGGGCGGTGGGCGTCGATGGAGACCTGCAGGTCCAGCACGATCACCTCGAGCCCCAGCGCCAGCGCCTCGTCGACGATCGAGCGACCGATGCCGCCGCAGCCGCCCGCGACAATCAGGCGCTGACCCGCACGCGGCAGCGCAGGCGCGAGCCGACCCTGCGGTCGCGTGGCTCCGTCCATCGAACTCATCGCAGGGCCTTGGCCTTTTCACCCAGCGCGTCCCAGCGCTTCATGTCGGCGACCATCTGCCGGTGCAGATCCGTCGAAGGCAGTCCCCAGGGTTCGTAGTGGCGTTGCGCGAGCGCCTTCAGCACGTCCTCGCGCTTGAGGACCTTTTGCATGTCCGCCTCGAGCCGCGCAATGATCTCCGCCGGTACCTTCGAGGGCGCGTAGAGGCCCACTCCGTAGTCCCAGTCCAGGCCCTTCACGCCGAGCTCATTGAAGGTTGGCACATCAGGCAGAAAGCTGCTTCGCGAGGTGCCCAGGAGCGCAAGCGGCTTCAGCTTGCCCGCATGGGCGCGAGTCAGCCCGATCGACACCAGTCCCGAATCAATGGTGCCAGCGAGCATGTCGGTCACCATCGGGCTCTCGCCCTTGTAGGGCACGTGCGTCATGCCCATGTTCAATTGCTCGCTCAGCACCGCGAGCAGGATGTGAGTGGAGGTGCCCTGTCCGTAGGACCCATAAGTGAGCTTGCCGCTTGTCGAGGCCTGCCTGAAGGCCGCGAAGGAATCACCCTTGAACGAACTGCCGGCCGCATAGAGCAACGGGGTCAGCGTGATGCCGATGATCGGCATGAAGTCGCGGTCTGCCCGATAGGGGGCCGGTGGATCGAGAGTGGTATTGGTCGGCTGGGTGGTGGGCGTGACCATCAGCGTGTAGCCGTCGGGCGCGGCTTTGGCCACCAGATCGGCGCCAATGACTCCTGCGGCACCTCCGCGGTTTTCGACCACGATCGGCTGGCCCAGCAGATCGCTCAGCCCCGGGCTGATGGCACGCGCGATGGCATCGGCCGCGCCTCCAGCCGGGTAAGGCACGATGACACGGATCGGTTTGTCAGGCCACTTCTGGGCGGCGGCCGGCGTTGGAACGCCGAGGGTGAGGGCCAGGGTGGCCAGGCTCGCGGCTCCGATCAGGGTGCGGCGGTTCAGGTTCATCGATCGCTCCTCCATTGGGGTCGTGGCCGTCTTGGGCAGGCTCACTTGTCTGTGTTTTCGACGATTGTGTCCGGTTCAGCGCGTGTCGTCGAGCAGGGCCCGCAGCTGGGCCTTGTCGATCTTGGTATTTGCATTCCTGGGTAGCGCATCAAGGATCTCGAGCCGCTCGGGCAGCTTGAGATTGGAAACATGCTGTTCATCGCGCATGAAGCGAGTCAGCGACTCGAGTGTCGGTGCCGCCTGCCCCGGCCGCATGGCGATGAAGGCACAGACCCGTTCGCCCAGGCGGGGATCGGGCAAGCCCACGACGCCGACTTCCTTGACCCCCGGGTAGGCAGCCACCAGCGACTCGACCTCGACCGCGGAGATGTTGAAGCCCCCGCGGACGATGATGTCCTTGATCCGACCGACATAGCGGAAGTATTCGCAACGCTCGCCCGCCAACTCGAACAGGTCTCCGGAACGGTAGTAGCCTGAGGCGTCGAACGCGCGCGCACTGAGCTCCGTATCGCGATAGTAGCCATCGAACACGACCGGTCCTCGGATCCGGAGCTCTCCGGGCACCCCGGCAGTGTCGATCAGCTTTTCCGAAACAGGATCCACCAGCCGGGTTTGCAGTCCCGGCACGAGTGGATAGTCCCAGTCATAGCCCTCAGCACCCAGGCGAGGGAAAAGGCTCGCGCGCTGGGCCGGGTCGGGGACGTCCTGGGGCGTGCTGGCGAGGGACACGCCTTCAGTGGAGCCGAAAAAATTGACGATCCTTGCGCCAAAGCGACGCTCGAATTCCTCGATCACCGCCGGCGAGAGCGGTGCCGAGCCCGAGCCGATCGTCGATAGGCGCTTGAAGTCCACGCCCTCGAGCAACTCGGGCCGGGAGAGCAGCGACACCAGGATGGCGGGAGCGATCGAGGTGAAGCCGATCGCCTCCTCGCGGAGCTGCCGTGCGTAGAGCTCGAGCGAGAACGGTTGGTGCAGGACCGCCGTCCCACAGCGACTGAGCCAGGGCATGATCGTGCCGTGCATGGCCCCGTGGGTCACCAGCGGCCGCGCGGCGAGCAGCCTGATACCGTCAACCATCCTGCAGGCGT
>CAZAVT010000001.1:21784-26827 GCA_964488395.1 uncultured Burkholderiaceae bacterium
AGCCATTGGGCGTGGCTGCGCGGGACACCCTTAGGGCGCCCTTCGCTACCGGAAGTCCAGACGATGGTCACCACATCGTCGGCGCTTGGTGTGACACGCTCGGATCGGGACACGCGCGAGGGCGGATCCTGCACCAGCATCGTATCGAGCGCCAGGGTCCGCGGGACCCTTGGAAGGCCTGAACCGGACGCGCCGGGCTCCAGGCCCTCGACGATCAGCGTGCGCAAGCTCGGGCATTGACCCACGACCCGTGCGGCGAGCGTGAGGTGGTCGGTCGTACCGATCCGACGATTGGTCACGAAGGCGACCGCATCGGTGTGGCGCGCAATCAGGCCGAGCTCGTGCTCGCGGTAGAGCGCAGGCACCGGACTGACGATCGCGCCCAACTCGAAGCAGGCGAGGTAGACCGCCAGTTGCTCCCAGGTGTTGGCCATCTGCATTAGCACCACCTGATCGGACTCGATGCCGTGGTGGGCGAGCCAGCCCGCGAGGCGATCGACCGCCTGCTGCAACTCGCCCCAGCCAATCCTACGGGCGACGCTGCCCGTCACGTCGGGACGATTGGGAGGGTCGACAATCGCTTCACGCAGCGGCCGGCTTGAGGCATTGCGCTTGAGGAGATCCCCGAAGCGCAGGTCCGGCCAGACCCCCGCTCCTCGCAGCTCAGCGATCCTTTCGGGCGGGCTCAGGATCATCGACGGCTCCCCGGACTCATGCGGCGCTCCGCATCAGGGCCTCGCCCCCCAGGCGCTCGGCCTCAACCCAGCAGGCATGGGTGCCTACCGAGATGCGCTGGGGCAATTCGATCGTGGCAAGCGGTCCGGCTTTGATGTCGGCTGCGTCGAAGATCAGACACTCCGATCGGTCACGGGGCAGGTCGGTTACATAGGTGATCAGGTAGCCGTCGTCATCGCTCATTGGATGGTGTCGCAGCGCGACCTGGGTCTCGCTGCCGTAACGTCCTGGGCCGTACTCGAAGCGTTGGGTTGCGCCGGTCTCGAGGTCGTAGCGCTTGATGCCGGAAAACAGCCACTGTCCCTTTTCGAACAGTGTGTTGAAGCTGTGGCGGTAGGGACGTCCGACCCAGGCATTGGCAACCATTGGAAACTCGGTGACCTCATCATCCAAGAACTGCTCATGGGTCTGGCCAGTCCGAAGGTTGAAGCGCCAACGGTGCATCCGGGTGCGGGTGTTGTGCTTGTCGAGCATCGCGATCATCCGCTGGTAGCCATCCTTGGGCAGATGCGCGACGTTGGCAATCGGATCGAGAGAGATGCAGCCGTCCATCACGACCTCTTCGCCCTCCTCGAAGCAGTTCGACAGGTGCAGGATGTAGCAGGGGGTAGCTTCGAACCAGCGCAGGTCCCGGTTGCTGCCGTGTCGCGGCATGACACCGAATCGCGAAGGTAGATCCCGGTAAAAGCGCAGGCGGTGCTGGCCCTGGGAGAGCAAGGTGGGATCGAAGAACATCGGCAGATCGTGCAGGATGGTGTGGTGGCGCGTGATGCCGAGATCATGCGGCCAGCGTGGGCCCGGCAACTCGATGGGCTCGAAATGCACCAGCCGGTTACCCGCATCGACGATTCCGTAATTCAGGTAGGGCGGCGTCTCGCCGAAATTGAAGAACATCATCTCACCGGTTTCGTTGTCCACCTTGCCGTGCGAACACACCCCACGTGGGTCGACCTGGGATCCCCAGTCAGGTTCCACTCCCAGGGTCTCGAGACTCATCGGGTCGATGCGGTAGGGCTCGCTGCACTGGGACATGGTTGCGAGCAGGCGGCCGGCGTGGGCGATCACGTCGGTGCCCGCGTTGTCCTTCATCGCGCCAATCGAGCCCCAGCCACGACGCGTTCGTCGGCGCGGTTCGATGAGCCCAGGCCAGAGCGACCGGCCCGCGGCCTGTTCTGCCAAAAAGCCGGTGGTTCGGATGAAGCGGTTCCTGTAGGTGGCCCGACCGTCCTCGAAGTGCATCGCGTGGAGCATTCCGTCGCCATCGAAGGGGTGGTAGCGGCCGATCGGCTCATGAACCTGATTGTGCGAATTGCGCACATAGAGGCCGTTCAGATCGCGCGGGATCTCCCCCTGAACCTTCAGGGTGGGGGTCGAGGCGGTGTACTCGGCGAGGACCGGTCGGTAGGCCCCTTGCAGAAAGGGATTGTCGTTGGTGGCGCTGATGGTGGACGGGAACCGGGCGTCGATTTTGAGCATGGGTCGGCTCCGGCTGGGCAGAATGCTTTTTTTATAAGACTGACTTTTGCGAGGTTATCATGCTCATTGAAAAACCACTAGATCCCGGCATTCGACGGGCCCCTGATGATGCGTCGTCCCTCCGCCTCCGATGCCTTTCTGTCCGGCCTGTCACGCGGCCTTGCCACGCTCGCTGGCGCGGTGAGCGCGACCCGGCCCTTGCCGATGGCCTCGAGTCCTGGCCTGTCCGACCCTGACGCGCCCGAGCTCAGCGCTGAAGAGCGGCAGCTTTCTGGCGCGCTGATGCGCGTCAACCACGTCGGTGAAATCTGTGCCCAGGCGCTGTACGAAGGTCAGGCGGCCAGCACGCCCGATCCCGCACTGCGAGACTTCTTCCTGGCCTGCGCGCGAGAGGAGTCCGATCATCTGGCGTGGACCGGACAGCGCTTGAGCGAACTCGGTGCCTCGCCTTCGATTCTCAATCCGCTCTGGTATGCCGGCTCACTCGCACTCGGCTTTGTCGCCGGGCGCGCCGGCGATCGGGTCAGTCTGGGCTTCATGGCTGAGACCGAGCGCCAGGTCGAGCAGCACCTGCAGTCGCATCTCGAGCGGCTGCCCACCCGCGATCGGCGCTCGCGGGCCATCGTCGACGCGATGAAGGTCGACGAGATGTCGCACGCCCGAGAGGCCAGCAACCGGGGCGGCGTTGACTTGCCGGCGCCCGCCCGCTGGCTCATGCAAGCGAGCGCCCGGATCATGACCACGGTGGCCCACCGGCTGTGAGTTCGCGGCCGCCGCCGGCCGCGCCTTGCTCAGTCCTCGACGATCTCGATGCCCGTGGTGATGGTCGCGGTGTGCGCAAGCATGGCCGAGGCCGAGCAGTACTTGTCATGCGACAGCTTGACGGCCCGTTCGACGATATTGGGTTTGAGCCCGCGACCGCGGACCGTGAACTGGAAATGGATGCGGGTAAAGACCTTCGGATCGGTGTCGGCGCGCTCGGCGTCGAGTCGGACATCGCAGCCGCGCACATCCTGACCGCTCTTCGTGAGGATGACCACCACGTCATACGCGGTGCATCCGCCAGTTCCGAGGAGCACCATCTCCATGGGCCGCGGCGCGAGATTGCGCCCTCCGCCCTCGGGCGCCCCGTCCATCAGCACGGCGTGTCCACTGCCTGTTTCCGCCAGAAAGCTCATGCCGCCAGGGCCTGTCCAGCGTACGCTTGCCTGCATGCTCATCCAACATTCTCCTGGTTCGCGAACACCGCCGGATTCTAGCCGGCAGCCTGCACCGGTCTCGCCCGTCTGCGCTCGCCGAGGGTTTCGAGGCCGATCCGATGGGCTGCGACAACAGGCGCCGTTCCCGGGCAGGCAAGGACGCGACCCGCCGGAAGGCTGATGATGCGTTGCAAAAATCACGGTCAGGCCTCACTTTTGCTGAGGCTGGCCAGCGCGGCATTCAGGTCAATTGGAGCCTCGAGCAGTCCTCCGCGATTCTGTTAATTGTTTAATTAACAACAAGTTAGAGATTTTCCGTCTGGACTTTACAACAATCTCGAGGGCGCACCGTGAAGGTGTCCGCTTCAATGTCCGCAATCTTGCGTTGCACAAAGAACGGGGGTACGATCCGTTTGTCTCCTCCACCTCCTCCTTTGGTGGATTAAGCCCGAGCCTCGCGGCTCGGGCTTTTTTTTCCCCTCGCAGGCGGGCCTGCTCCTCTCATTTGACGACTGCGGTCGCCTCGCGCTATAGTTTTGAGCTTTTCGTCGTAATCACTGATACCGATGCGGCGGATATTGGGCACAGCGCTGGTGGGCCCAATATCTTCCTGATCCAGAGATCCAATATGAAGACTTTTTCTGCCAAGTCCGAGACGGTGCGGCGCGACTGGTTTGTCGTCGATGCCTCCGACAAGGTCCTGGGCCGTCTGGCGGCCGAGATCGCGCGGCGTCTGCGTGGCAAGCACAAGCCTGAGTTCACACCCCACGTCGATACCGGCGACTACATCGTCGTGGTCAACGCGGCGCGGATTCGCGTCACGGGGAACAAGGCTGAGGACAAGACCTATTTCCGCCATAGCGGTTACCCAGGCGGGATCAGCGAAACCAACTTCTCCAAGATGCAAAGCCGTTTTCCCGGCCGCGCGCTCGAGAAAGCGGTCAAGGGCATGTTGCCCAAGGGACCGCTTGGTTACGCCATGATCAAGAAGATGAAGGTGTATGCCGAGGGCACGCACCCCCATTCTGCGCAGCAACCCAAGGCACTGGAGATCTGAGATGATCGGTGACTACTATTACGGCACGGGTCGTCGCAAGACCTCGGTGGCCAGGGTCTTCCTGCGTCGTGGTGCCGGCAAGATGACGATCAACGGGCGCGCGCTTGACCAGTATTTTTCGCGCGAGACGGGCCGGATGGTCGTGCGCCAACCGCTCGAACTCACCCAGCACATCGACGGTTTCGACGTGATGGTCAACGTCAACGGTGGCGGCGAGACAGGCCAGGCGGGTGCGGTTCGCCATGGCATCACCCGCGCACTGATCGATTTCGATGCGAGCTTGAAGCCGGCGCTGTCAGCGGCGGGTCTTGTGACTCGAGACGCACGAGAAGTCGAGCGTAAGAAAGTCGGTCTGCACAAAGCCCGCCGGCGCAAGCAGTTCTCCAAGCGCTGATCGCGGGGCGGTTTCGCCCGGTTCTTGTGCGCCAGAACCGCCTCTCGGGGCGGTTTTGTTTTTTTCTCAACAGGATCGTTGGCATGATCAAGGTTGGCATCGTGGGTGGGACGGGGTACACCGGTGTCGAGTTGCTGAGGCTGCTCGCCCAACACCCCGAGGTCGAGCTTCATGCGATCACC
>CAZAVT010000001.1:26837-31033 GCA_964488395.1 uncultured Burkholderiaceae bacterium
CAAGGAAGCCGGGATGCCGGTCGCCGAGATGTTTCCGTCCCTCAGGGGCAGGGTGCAACTGGCGTTTTCGGATCCGGCAGCCGCGCCGCTTGCGGGCTGCGACCTGGTGTTTTTCGCGACGCCGCACGGCGTGGCCATGGCTCAGGCGCGCGAACTGCTTTCGGCAGGCGTCAAGGTGATCGACCTCGCGGCCGATTTCCGGCTGCGGGATCTGGCCGAATTCGAGCGCTGGTACAAGACGGCGCACAGTTGCCCGGATCTCCTGGCCGAGGCGGTCTATGGTTTGCCCGAGGTCAACCGCGACGCCATCCGCTCAGCGCGACTGATCGGGTTGCCCGGCTGTTATCCGACCTCGGTACAGGTGGGCCTGCTACCCCTGCTCGATCCTGCCGTGCGCGCTGCCGCGGGTGGTGACCTGATCGAAAGCGACAGCATCATCGCAGACTGTAAGTCGGGCGTGTCGGGCGCCGGGCGCAAGGCCGAGGTTCACACCTTGCTCTCGGAGGCGTCGGACAACTTCAAGGCCTACGGCGTGTCGGGTCACCGCCACTGGCCGGAGATCCGGCAGGGACTCAGCGCGATCGCCGGGCATCCGGTATCGCTGGTGTTCACGCCGCATCTGGTGCCGATGATCCGCGGCATTCATTCAACCATCTATGCCCGCCTGACCGAGCTTGGACGGGCGGTCGATCTGCAGGCGATTTACGAGGCCCGGTTCGCCGGCGAGCCCTTCGTGGACGTGATGCCGCACGGTTCGACCCCGGACACCCGCTCGGTACGAGCCTCGAACATGCTGCGGATCGCGGTCCATCGGCCGCCAGACAGCAAGCTCGTGACCTTGTTGGTGGTCGAGGACAACCTCGTCAAAGGCGCCTCTGGTCAGGCGGTCCAGGTGATGAACCTGATGTTCGGCCTTCCCGAGGATGCGGGATTGAGGCAATTGCCAGTTCTGCCCTGATGCTAGAATTTTCTCCAACCTAGGGAGTTTGAGATGAATGCTGTCACCGAGATGCCCGCGCCCCTGCTGTTCACCGACAGCGCTGCGGCCAAGGTCAAGGAACTGATCGACGACGAGGGCAACCCCTCTCTCAAGCTACGGGTCTTCGTGCAGGGCGGTGGCTGCTCCGGGTTCCAGTACGGGTTCACGTTTGACGAAGAGGTCAACGAGGACGACACCGTGATGGAGAAAAACGGGGTTCATCTCCTCATCGACGCGATGAGCTATCAGTACCTGGTGGGCGCCGAGATTGATTACAAAGACGATCTAGAAGGCTCACAGTTCGTGATCAAGAACCCCAACGCCACAACGACCTGCGGCTGCGGCTCGTCATTCTCGGTCTGAGTTTCGTCGCCCCGGGGCATGGTGCAGGCTGCCGAGCACTCGGCTGCCACGCGCCCCGGTCACCGCCGGGATGTTGCCGTCTTTGAGGAGCAAGCGGCGTGCCGCCAGCCAAGCAAAGGCGGCCGCTTCGACCGATCTCGGGTCGATGCCCAGATGGTCGGTGGTTCGGATCGTCAGGCCTGGCAGATTGGCCGACAGCCTCCGGAGCAGCTCCCGATTCAGCGCTCCGCCGCCGCAAGCATAGACTTCCTGCGTCGGCCAGTCCCGGCAGGAGCGGGCAATGGTCACTGCTGTCAGCTCGGCGAGCGTGGCCTGGACATCTTCCGGGCGCAGCACTTCTGATCGCCGCTCCAACGCACGTTCCAGCCAGCCGATGTTAAAGAGGTCCCTGCCTGTGCTCTTGGGCGCTGGCGCCGCAAAATAGGGTTCGGCGAGCAGGCTCTCAAGAAGCGCACGATCAACCCGGCCGGTGCTGGCCCATTGCCCGCCGTTGTCAAACCGACCCGCGTTGTGCCGGGCGTACCACTGGTCAAGCAGGGTATTGCCCGGGCCGGTGTCGTGACCGAGGATGCGTGCCGTTCCGGACGCGCAATCGTTCAGAGCGGGCAGGCAGGTGACATTGGCGATGCCGCCGATGTTGACAACCAGTCTGGCCTGGACCGGGTCGCCGAGGATGCGCGCGTGGAACGCTGGCACCAGTGGCGCACCCTGTCCGCCAGCGGCGAGATCACCGGCACGCAGGTCTGCGACCACCGGGATGTGGGCCAGTTCAGCGAGGCGCGCGGCATTGAGCAGCTGGATGGAATAGCCCTGATCGGGGCGGTGCCGCACGGTCTGCCCATGCGCACCGATGGCGGCCACTGCCCGGGCCGGCAGGCTCGCCTCGGCGAGCAGAGTGCCTGCAACCTGCGCATACAACTCGGCGAGGGCGATACCCGCCCTTGCCGCACGCTCGAGTTCGTCGTGCCCTGTGTGCTGGAGGGATTGCAACAGGTCCCTCAGCGAAGGCGGCATCGGTGCGCTCGCGAAGCCGAGGGTACGAAAGCCGCTGCCATACTCGGCGAGCACCCCGTCGACACCGTCGATACTGGTCCCGGACATCAGACCGATGACGAGCATGCCCTCAACGCCCGTGTCGGATCCGCCAGGCCGCATCGTACCGATCAGGACTGGCGGCTGGGGGAACTCACTCGAAACGGGCCAAGCCGATCGAGTCGATCTGTGTCAGTTGCTCGAGCATCAATGCGGCTTGTGGATCAAAGCGCATGCGCTCCGCGACGCTCAACCGACGACCCTCTGGGAGCGTCACGGTCATCGGGTCGGTGTGCTTGCCATCGACCCGGAACTCGTAGTGGAGATGGGGACCCGTGGTCCACCCGGTCATCCCGACCGTGCCGATCACCTGGCCCTGCGTCACGCGGCTGCCGCGCTTGAGGCCATCAGTGAACTGGTTGAGGTGAGCGTACACGGTGGTAATGCGTCCTGGATGCGTCACCCTGACGACCTTGCCGTAGCCGCCATCGTCGCCCATGAATTCGATCACCCCGTCGGCCGCGCTTCTCACGCGTGTCCCGATGGGTGCGGCAAAGTCCACGCCCGTATGCGCTCGCACGTCGCGAAACATCGGATGCCGCCGCGCGAAACTGTAGTTGGAGGAGATCCGGGTGAACTCGAGCGGCTCGCGCAGGAACGAGCGCGTCAGGCTCTTGCCCTCAAAGTCGTAGTACGCGCCCTTGCCGGGCTCGTGCTCGAACCAGACGGCCCGATGACGGGTCCCGTCATTGACCAGCTCGAAGGCGAGCAGACGCCCGGGAACTGGCGTATCGAGGCTGTCGGCCTCGCGGATCATTTCGAAGATGACGCTGAGCATGTCGCCGCGGCGCAGGTCGCGGCGCAAGTTGACCACGCCGTCGAGGACGTCGACGAGCTTGATTGCCACGGGGTCAGGGATGTCCGCCGCGTCGGTCGCCGCAAAAAGCGATGAGCGGATCTGAACCGTGCGCATGACCGGCGATCGTTCGAGCGCGATGGCTTCGCTTGTCGCGGCAAAGTTGCTGCCCGAGCGTGTGATCACCAGCCGTGACGGCAGCGTCCGCGACTCGGGGTCGAGCGCCGCGGCGCGGTATTGAAGACGGTGGACGAGGCCCACCTCGTCGACGTCGGCGATGATGGTCCGGCCAGCAACAAGCTGCAGCAACTGACGGGCTCCAGCATCCTGGGCCACGAATCGCAGCAACTCCGGGTCGTCGGCACCCAGGCGCGACAGAAGGCCCGACAGCGTGTCGCCTCGCGAGACGCGCTCGACCTGTCGGAAGATGACGGGATCAGAGGGGGTTTCCGCCGGATGGGCGCTGGCCGCGGCGGCGGTGAGCGGCTCCACCACGTAGCGAAAGTCGGGCAGCTGGGTCACCGTCGACGGTGCCACACCGAACGCGGTCACCGCACCGACGGCGCAAACAAAACCAGCGACCAGCATGACGCGTCGAGTCCCGGTCAGGGCGAAGCGAGAGCGATGACCAAAGGAAAACTGACGCGATCTCAAAATCGGGACCTCGGTGAACGACGTGTCATGCCCGACATGGGTTGATCGGGAGAGATCGACCGCTCGGCTAGAATCGGGGTGTGATGGATTCTACAGGAATCTGTTTCAGGTCATTGAATATCGAGCGATTTGGGGTTCGGAGTCCTGAATGAGTACTGCCGCAGAAACCGCCGCAACCGCCAGTGAGGGCGTTCGTCACGCGATGGAGGTGAGCCTGCGGGGTTGCGACGAATTGCTGGTCGCCGCCGAGTGGCAAGCCAAGCTCGCCCGCAGCGAGGCGACGCGCGAGATCCATCTGGAAAAATCGATCCT
>CAZAVT010000002.1:0-30970 GCA_964488395.1 uncultured Burkholderiaceae bacterium
CGTGATCGTCAACCTCTCCGGCGCTGGCGCTCGCATGAAGCGGGCCGATTACCTGTGCGCGGGAATGGCCAACGCTGCGATCGACTTCCTGACCGAGACCTTGGGTGCGGCGGCACCCGCCGATGGCCTGCGCGTGATCGGAATCAGCCCAGGCCCGGTGGGCACCGAGCGCTATCGACGTATCGCCCAGAAGCGCATCGAGGCCGGCGAACCGCCACGCCGCTACCCCTTCGGGCGAGTCGCCGAACCCGAAGAGATCGGCGAGCTGATCGCATTCTGCGCCTCGGACCGCTGCAGCTATGTGAGCGGTGCCGTGATCATGATCGACGGGGGGCTGTCGATCGCCCGCTGACGCGAGACCCAGCCGCTCAACCCATTCGAACAACCACTGAGGGAGACACCATGATGTTCAGGATCCACGCCCGCCGCTTCGGCCTCGCCGCGCTCGGCGCAATGCTCGCTGGCAGCCTCACGCTGGCTTCAGCGCAAGACTTCCCCAATCGACCGCTCAAGCTGATCGTGCCGTACTCGGCCGGATCGACGACCGATCTGATCGCGCGCATCGCGGCTCAGGAGCTTGGTGAACGGCTCAAGCAACCTGTGGCGGTCGAAAACCGCACGGGCGCAGGCGCCACGGTGGGCGTGAGTTCGCTCAAGGCCTCGCCCAAGGATGGCTACACGATCGGTCTCATTGCCTCGGGCAATGTGATCGCGCCCTGGCTCAGCAAGGATGTCCCCTTCGACGTCCGCAAAGACTTCATCTCGCTCAGCATGTTGTGGGGCGGCCCCTATCTGCTGAACGTGCCACCCTCCTTTCCTGCGAACAATGTGGCCGAGTTTCTCGCCGAGGCCAAAAAGCGCGCCAAGCCCATGCTCTACGGCTCCTCGGGCACTGGAACGACCACCCATCTGGCGGGTGAGTTGCTCAAGCAGATGACGGGCATCCCGATGACCCATGTGCCTTATCGTGGCTCACCCCAGGTTGTCGCTGGTCTGATGTCAGGCGACATCGATTTCTATTTCGATCTCTATGGCACCAGCAAGCCGCTGATTGATGCCAACAAGATTAAGTCGCTTGGCATTTCCAGCCTGCAACCGCTACCGATCATGCCTGACATGCCGACGATTGACCGCACCCTCAAGAGCTTCGAGGTACTAGCCTGGACCGGCTTCGCGCTGCCCGAGGGCACTCCGCGCGCGATCGTCGACAAGCTCGGGGCTGAGATCCGCGCGGCGCTCAACAAGCCAGAGGTCCATACCAAGATCGCTGCCTTCGGCGTTCAGCCTGGCGGAAACAGCCCGGCTGAATTCAGCGCCTTCGTCAACGCCGAATACGACAAGTGGGGCCGCATCATCGAAGCCGCCGGCCTCAAACCCTGATGGCCTGCGGATTGCGACCTGCCCGCTTGACGATGACCTCCAACCCCTCATAGCGAGACCCCATGAGCCATTCCGCCCCGTTCGGCGCGCACGCGGTGCGCCTGAAGTACCCTGGACTGCGTTCCGGCCTGATCGTACCCGGTCACCAGTACGACAAACTCGAAAAAGCCAGCCGTTGCCGCGGCGATGTCATGCACATCGAGCTCGAGGATGGCGTTCCCGACGACCGTAAGGACGAGGCCAGGACAACGACCACACGGGCGCTCACCGAGCTGGACTGGACCGGTAAGCTCACCCTGGTGCGCGTCAACTGCGTGGAAAGCGGGTTTCTCGAAGACGATATCGACGTGGTCGCAGCCGGACGGCCGACGGCCTTCCTGCTCGCCAAGGCCCAGGGACCCGAAGATATCAAGTACCTGGATCACCTCATCAGTCGGGCGGAGCGTCAGCGCGGTCTCGCGCACGGCACCATCGGGATCGCCTCGATGATCGAACGAGCGCGTGCGCTCCAGCGCATCGATGAGATCGCCACGGCGAGCCCTCGCATGATGGCGCTCTACACCGGCGCAACCGACCTTAGCACCGAGGTCGGCTACCGCCGCACCTACAAGGGACAGGAGCTCGAGGTCGGCTGGGCACGGTCGAGAATCGTCTTTGCCGCGCACTGCGCTGGGCTGCTCGCGATCGATTCGCCCACAACCTACTACAAGGACCTCGAGGACTCCTACGTGCAGGCCAAATGGGCATATCACCTGGGTTTCGAAGCCAAGACCTGCGTGTCGCCCCGGCAGATCGACGCAGTCAATCGCGGCTTCACCCCAAGCCCGGATGATGTGGCCTGGGCCAAGAAGATCTTCGAGGGCAAGGTCGAGGCCGAGGCCAAGGGCCTCTCGGTCTGGGTAAGCGATGGCATGATGGTCGACGAGGCCTTCATCGCCCGGGCTGGTCAGATCCTCGCCCTGCACGAGAAGAGCCTGTCCGATCCACCCGCCTGAGCGATCAGCACCCCTTCGATCAACCGTCCAGGGAGTTTCAACATGAATGAGCAAGTCAACCGTCCGGCAGCGGGCGGCTTCACCCCCGTGGAGCCCACGGAAGCGGCCGAGCTGCTGAAGTCCTTCGTCAAGGACACGCAGATCGTTCCAGGCCGTCGGCGCTTCTTCCAGTACCGTGATCTCGGCGTCGAGAGAGCCAGCAAAGGCCGGATGCGGGCCAATATCTCCAGTTCGATCGAGGGCATGCTCGAGTCCACTGGCTGGCACTATCACATCTGCGACATGCAGTTTGTGTACGTGATGCGCGGCGAAGTCAAGATCGAGTTCGAGGATGGTACGGTCGCCACCTTTGGTCCGGGCGATGCGATGTTCATCCCGGGCGGCACGCGTCACAACGAGGTCTATGTGTCTGAAGACAAGATCTCGCTGGAGGTCTGTCTGCCGGCTCAGATGGGAACGGTCGCCTGCGAACGCCCAGCGCATCTGCCGGAGCAGTTGACCCCGGTCAGCAATAACGCCTGATCCTGTGAGGACCGAGCGTAGTCGCGTCGCGGGTGCCGACGCGGCGCAAGAGGCGATTCCGCTTTACCTGCGCGTTGCGTCGGCGCTGCGCGGTCAGATCTTCTCCGGTCAGTGGTCTGTCGGAGAACGGTTGCCGCCCTTTGAGCGCTTGGCGACGGACTATGGCGTCGCGCTCAACACGATCCGCAAGGCCATCGAATTGCTGGCCGACGAGGGACTGGTCACGGCCGCACGCGGTCTCGGGACGCGTGTGCGAGCGCATGCCCCGGCTCACGAAGGACCGTCCTTGCGGGCGGCCATCTCCGACCCGCTCGAGCTCGCTACGGGTATCACGATCGACGTGCTCGAGTCGAAGACTGTCGATCAGCTCGCCGCCGAGCTCATGGAGCCCTACCGGCTCGCGCCGCGCTATCACCGCACTCTGAAGACCCACAGCCTGTCGGGGACGGCCTTTGCGTTGCTGGATATCTACGTCGATGCGGTGCTCTACGCGCGCTTTCCGAGACTCGCCGAGCGACGGCTCAAGCTCTCGCGGCTGCTGCGCGACCACGGCGATACCGAGATCATAGAGTCGCGCGAGGAGCTGACCGTGCAGCACGCAACCCCGGCCATTGCGCAGCAGCTGCAATACCCCATCGCAGCACCGATCGTGCGGCTGCGGCGCTGGCGCTTGGCTGCGGATCGACGAGTCGTCTATGCCTGTGTCGCGAATTACCGCAGCGATCGGTTCGTTTTCGACATCACGCGCAGCCACCAGGGGGCCGATCACTTCGGTCAGCACATCATTCCGTCAGCGGGCTCAACAACCCCGGATTCAACGAGGCGATCATGATCGTGAACATCCGTCGTATCGAACTGCAGGCACTCGCCTTTGTTGCCGCGATCGCATCAACCGCTTTCGCCCCGACCATGGCTCAGTCACCGTCCTACCCCACGCGGGCGATCAAGCTGATTGTCCCCTTCGCACCGGGCAGCGCGGCCGATACGACCTCACGCTTCATCGCGACGCGGCTCGCTGATCGGGTCCGGCAGCCGGTCGTGGTCGAGAATCGGCCCGGCGCGGGTGCGGCGCTCGGGGTGAACGCACTCAAGACAGCAGCTGCTGACGGCTACACCATCGGCAACCTGGTATCGGCCAATGCCGCTCAGCCGTGGTTGAGCAAGGATGTCCCCTTTGACATCCGGACCGACTTCGCACCGATCGCGCTGATGTATTCGGGGCCCATGGTCATGACGGTGGCGAGCGGTTTTTCGGCGGGCAATGTTGCCGAGTTCCTGACCATGGCACGCAACAATCCAGGCCGATTGGCCGTCGGCTCAATCGGTATCGGCACGGCGACGCACCTGGCCGCCGAGTTATTGCGCCAGTCCGCCGGCATCGAGATCACGATCGTTCCCTTCAAGAGCGCGCCTGATCTGCATCGCGCGGCTGCAGCTGGCGAGATTGCGGCCTCCATCGACACCTATGCCTCGCCCAAGCCCCTGATCGATGGCGGACGACTGAGGGTCCTGGCCGTGACGAGTGCCCGCCGGATGGACCTGTTGCCCCAGGCACCGGCGATTGGCGAGACTCTGGCCGGCTTTGACATCGAATCGTGGACGGGCCTGGGTGCACCTCGTGATACGCCCGCGTCGGTCCTGGAGACCCTCGCCGCGCATCTGCAAGTGATCATGCGTACCCCAGAGTGGCTGGCGCTCCTCGAGAGCAATGGAGTTGCCGCTGGGAGCGGTACGCCCGCGCAATTCGGCGAGCGGATTACCCGCGACTACGAGAAATTCGGTCGTATCGCGCAGGGCGCGGGACTCAAGCCTCAGTAAAGCGCCGTCACATCGGCACATTCGAGACGCGCTGCGCGGGCAAGCAGCGACAGGTCCGAGCCGACCAGCACGAAACGTACCCCCTGTTCGAGTCGACGACGCATCAATGCATGCTCGCGGATACCCCCCATCCCCGCAGCAAGTCGATGTGCCTGGCAGGCGGCGACGACAAGCCGATAGGCCTCGTCGACAAGCGGGTGGCCGAACTGCCCGTGAATGCCCAGACTTGCACAGAGATCATTGGTCCCGATCAAAAGGATATCGATTCCGGGCACCGCCGCGATCTCGGCAGCTGACTGGACCCCTGCGCTGGTTTCGATCATCGCGACGATCAAGGTGGCGGGGTTAAGCGTATTGACCAGGCGATCGATAGGTGGCGCCTGATAACCAAACTGCGGCATGTTGCTTGAGATCGAGCGTCGTCCGACCGGCGGATACTTGAGACGGCTCACGATCTCGCGGGCCTCATCGGCGGACTCGACCTGGGGACAGACGATGCCGGTGGCACCGCCGTCGAGCAAGCGGGTGGCAAGTGCATACTCGCCGCGCGGGATTCGCACGAGCGGCGCGACACCGCTATCGAGCGACGCGGTTGCGATCTGCGAGGCCGTATCGATCGAAAATGGTCCGTGCTCGAGATCAATGAACAGCCAGTGATACCCAGCCGCCTGGGCCAGACGAACGATCTCCGGGGTGCGCACGATCCGCACGCCCAGTCCGATGCACAGTTCATTGGCTGCCAGCCGTCGCGCGATGGGATGATCGACTGCATACATCGGAGGCTCCTATTGGAGAGAAGGTCAGACGGGGATGCGGACAAGCGCTTGAGGGCTGTGGGGCCCCATGTTAGATTGGATCGTCGATTGTTGACCACCCGGCGACCCTACGATGACCGCACCGCTTTCGGTTGATGCCGAGCGCGATCTGCTCCTCGTCATTGACGTACAGAACGACTTCTGCCCGGGCGGAGCGCTGGCAGTGCCTGACGGCGACGCGGTGGTGCCGCTGATCAATCGCCTGTCGAAGCAGTTCCGGCAAGCCGTGCTCACTCAGGACTGGCATCCGCCTGGACACCACTCCTTTGCCAGCAGCCAGCCAGGCCGTGCGCCGTTTTCGACTCTGACGCTTCCTTACGGCGAACAGACGCTTTGGCCAGACCACTGCGTACAGGCGAGTGCCGGTGCGCAATTCCACCCCAAACTCGACGTGGGCTGCGCGCAACTGATCCTGCGCAAGGGCTTTCGGGCCGACATCGACTCCTACTCGGCCTTTTTCGAGAATGACCGCGAGACCGCCACCGGCTTGGCAGGCTACCTGCAGGAGCGGGGCATCAATCGGCTGGTGCTCGCCGGTCTGGCCACCGACTACTGCGTTGCTTATTCGGCGATCGATGCGGCCCGACTGGGCTTTGCAGTGAGCGTGGTCCTGCCCGCCTGCCGGGCGATCGACCTGGATGGCTCGCTCGCGGCGGCGCTCGCGCAGATGCAGTCGGCGGGTGTTCGCCTTGTGGCTATGCCCTCAAGCTGAGGGCTGGACCCACCCTCCGTCCCTTAAGTCGGGGGCCACTCCTCGATCGCCCGGATGAGCTCGGCTGCCCAAACCCGATAGGCTGCAGGGCCCGGGTGAAACCCGTCCTCGGCCATCGCATCGGGCTGATCGAGCGTGGGCAAGCCAACCCAGGCACACCGATCACCATAGTTCCACGTCGAAAGCGTGCGCCGCAAGGCAAGGTTGAATTCGCAGGCGCGCAGCCCCAGCAATCCCCGCAGGGGCTGCGGTAGGGCTGTGAAGCGGCCGATCGGCGGTACGGCCGAAATCAGGACCCGCTTCACCTCATGGCGACCGCAGAGCAGCTCGATGAGCTCACGCTGCGCCTGCAGCCATTGCCCGACGCGCAGCGCGCCCGTCACGTCGTTCACGCCCAGGGACAGCACCGCGACATCGAAGGGCTGGGACGGCTCTAACTGGAGCCGCGCGATCAGCTTGCGCGTGTCATAGCCCGTTCTCGCGATCAACTGCCAGTCCAGGTCGAATCGATGGGCAAGCGCCTCCGTCAGCAGGCCCGCCAGTGCCTCGCGCTGGTCGAGCACGCCAACTCCGGCCGCGGCCGAGTCGCCGGCAATCAACAGCCGAAGGCGCGGACGCATCGAGCCTTCGCCGACTCGACCGCTTCGCGCCCCCTGCGGCTCGGGCAATCGTGGCGTCACGGCCCTTGTGTGGCGGGCCTGAAGCAAGAGAAGCGGAGCGAGCAGTGCCGACAGAAGCGCCAGTGGCCAACCCCCGATCAACGCTTGCGCTCGCAGTCCGCATTGCCAAAACGGGCCATGCACAACTGAGACGCACAGGCGTTCATCATCGCATTTCGGCCGTTCTCATTGACATCGACGATGGCCGTTTCCTGGTAGGGCCGGTACTCGGTGCGCATCACCTGCTTGCAGTTGCTCTGGGTGACGGCGCCCTGCTGAACGGTCGTGCACTGGGTCTCGCCGGTGGGCACCTGAACCGGACGGGTCCGCGTGACGAGCTGCGCCACGTTGACGACCGGATATTGTTGGTAGGCCTGGGGAGCGCATTCATTCTTGGCGCCCAGGTACTCGGGGGTAGCACAGGCAGCGAGCAACAGACTCGCCAGTGCAATGGTCAGGGGCAATCTCATCGGGTCCTCGGTCGTCAATCGAGCAGTCGCTCGCGGATTGGGGAAGGCGTCACGCCATGGGTAAAGCGTCAATCAACTCGATCATCCTGCGACGCATCGCCTCATCGGGGAGAGCGCCACGAAGCGGTCCGAGATTGTCGGTCATATTGGCGGCCCGACTGGTGGCGGGCGTGATCGCCGTGACCACTGGGTGGCTCGCCACGAACTTCAGGAAAAACTGCGCCCAGGTATTCGCGCCGATCTCCGCCGCCCAGTCCGGGAGCGGGCGCGAACCCACCCGCTTCCAGAGTCGAGTGCGTCCAAAAGGCGCATAAACCAGCACCGCAATCCCGCGATCGCGGGCGAGCGGCAGGATGGTCTTCTCGGCGTCGCGTCCATCGACTGCGTAGTCGGTGCCGATGAAGTCGACCACCTCGCTCCTCATGGCGGCAATCAGGTCCGCGTACTGATTCTCGAAGGTGGTGGTGATCCCGATATAACGCACCCGCCCCCGCTCCTTGTATTCACGCAGGATGGGCAACTGGGTGCGGATATCGCCCATGTTGTGAACCTGGATCAGATCGATCACCGGGCGCCCCACCCGCTTGAACGATGCTTCGATCTGGGCGCGCGCCTGCTGCGGATCAGCCGCGCCGCCACCGCGTGGCGCGACGTTGACCTTGGTAGCCCAGAAAAGCCGATCAGCCACGCCCAGTTCCTGAACCACGCGGCCCGCTGCCTCTTCCGAGGCGCCGTACTGCGGTGCCGTATCAAAGACTCGTCCGCCACCTGCAATCAAACTCTCGAAGACACCCTTGAGGGCCGCAAAATCCTCATTGCGTGCGACCTGGGCAAAGGTCGCGGAACTACCCAGCCCGATGATGGGCAGCCGCTCACCGGACTTTGGAATCGCCCGCGTGATCAATTCGCCCGCCGTCGCCGTCGGCGACGAGGCAGGCGTGCTCGCTCGCAGGGCCGCAGGGGCAATCCCTGCGAGGCCGGCAGTGGCCATGGTCGCCTGCAGCAGAGTTCGGCGGGAAAAGCTCATGAGTGTGCTCCTTGTTCGTGAAGGTCAACCGGCTCAATGACGGCTCGCCGCTGGTGCAAGCGCCCCAGCCATAAACCAAGCGCAGCCCACACGAGCGCCAAGGGCAGCGCAAGACTGATCAATGCAGCCAGTCCCATGCCGAGTCGGCCCAGCAGGCCCTCGGTCTGCGCGCCAATGACATCGCCTGCGCGATAGATGAAGGTGTCGATGAACGCCTTGGCCTTGTAGCGTTCGGACCGCGACACCGTGGTGAAGAGGGTCTCGCGCGCCGGGCGCATGATCCCCCGCTGCACCGCCTTGAAAAGCGCTTCGAAGGCGATCAGGACCGCCAGCGAACCCACCAGCGCAAGGCCCACAAAACCAAGTGCCGTGATCATTGGCAAGAGCGCCAGCGTCACCGCGAGCCCAGCCCGCTTCATCAGGTGGCCAGCGACCAGCGCCTGCAGGACCAAGGTGGTGATCTGCGTGATCAGATCGATCTGCGCGAAAACGGTGGTGCGCAGATCAAGGTTCGTGCCGAGCGCCGCCACCATCTGCAGACGGGTGAAATACAGGAAGGTCGAAATGACCGCAAGGATCAGTACGTAAGCGCAGATCCCCAGGAGAAACGGCGACGACAGCACCGCCCTGAACCCCTCCCAGGCACTGCCACCGATCGGTGCCCGGTCGGGATGGTCGGGCTCCGAGGCGGTGGGTGTCGCTCGCTCGGGTTCGGGATGTGCCGGCTCGGAATCGCTACGAATCCGCATCAGCGCAGCTGCCGCGGCAAGTCCCAGCACAAGAAAGCCGGCTGCGATTGGCAGTAACGTGGCGGTCCCCAGCGGCTTGGCCAGCACGCTGGCAAGCCAGGGGCCGAAAATGGCTCCCAGGGTTCCACCGACCGCGATCGCCCCGAACAGCCGCCGACTTTGCTCCTCAGAAAATCGATCGGTCATCAGCGCCCAGAACAGCATCGTCGCGAACAGATTGAACACGCTGAACCAGACGTAAAACACCTGACCGCTCGCCGCGCCCGCCCCCGCAGGCGCAAAGGTGAGAAGCGCATAAAAAGCGAGCAAGCCGGCGACGAAAAAGAGGTAGGTGGCCGACACGAAGACCATGCGCCGCAAGCGGCTGACCAGCCAGCCAAACACCGGATTGACAGCGAGCGTCACCAACAAGGTTCCGAAAAAGAGCCAGCGGATCGCCTCGATCCCGCGTTGCATGCCGAGCGCTTCTCGTGCAGGACGCAACAACATCAGAGCGGTGAGCACGCAGAAAAAGAAGCAGGCCCCAAGCAATAGCGGCGCAAGCTCGCCACGGCGAACATTGGTCAAGCGCTGAACGAGGCTCGGCAACATGTTAGAGCTCTCACGCGGGAAGTGCGGGGCGATTCGGCAAGCTCAGGCAAAACACGATCTCCGATCCCCTGATCTCGCAGGTCAATTCACCACCCAGCAGTCGGGCGGCATTTTGAGACAACCACAGTCCCAGGCCAGCACCCCGACGGCTGCCCGCATGGGGATCCCGCCAGTATTTGTCGAAGACCCGTGCCGGGTCAACCGCCGCATGTGCCGACAGACGATTGGCGATTGTGAACCGTACCCCGCCGTCGGACGATTGGAGGGGCTCCGCATCGATCGCGATCGACGAGCCGCGTTCCCGGTAACGATCAGCATTCTCGACCAGGTTGGACAGGATCAGTTCGACATAGGTCCAGTCCTGGGTGAGCGCCAGGTCTGGACTCACGCGAATCGACAGATCGGAGCACCCGATTCGCTCGATGAGCTCATCCAGGCGTGAGGCAAAGTGCTCTGAACTCGATTCAGGCCGGAAGTCCTGCTCGAAGCGCCTGGCCGCCTGGACCTTGTCGAGCACCGCCGAGGCCGAACGCAGGGCCGAGCCCGCGCGAGCGAGCGAGGTCGCGATTTCGGGGTCCTCGTTGAAGCGTTGCCGCGGCCGCTCAGGAGCCGAGCCCTGTGTTGCTGGCGCCTGGGCGCTCGCATAGTCGCCGCCTTGCAAGCGTCGAATCACGAGACTCGCAATGCCCAACGCATTGCGCAGTTCATGGGTGAGCATCGCGAGAAATCGATCGTATTCCTGATTCTGCTCGGCGGTCAGCGACAGCTCGCGACGGGCCTGCTCGGAGATCAAACTGAGCCGCTGCCGCTCGAGCAGATCGAGACGGCCCTGGCGGGCGATCACCACGGCAAGAGTGACCGCAATGATCAGGCCGTGCCCCATCGGCAAATGGATGGCCAATTCCCCTCCGATGCCGCCGCCGAGCACCGGTAGCATCGTGAGCGACAACACGACGAGGAGCAGTGCGTAAGCCCGCAAGAGGGGTTGGTGATCCGTCACAGCGCGCCGCGAGGAAAAATAGGCGGCCGCCGCCACAGTGACCGACGCCGACATCACCAACCAGGCGTTTGCCATCAGGGGTAAGCGGGGCTCGATCAGGGCAAGAAGCACAAGGTCGAGTACTGCCCAGACAATGCAGCCATCAAGGAATCGAACAGCCCATCGGCCGATGGGGTAGCGAGACAGGAACAGCCGGTGAAAGAGCGAACCCGCCAGGGTCGACAGCAAGACGAAAAGGCTGGTCCAGAGGTCGCTCGTGCCGCCGGGGAAGACGAAACGGGCAAGACCAGTGATCCCCAATCCCATGCCGGTCAGCGAAAAGAGGTAGATCGAAAACATCACGATGGCCATATCACGGCGGATCCAGGCTGTGATCGCAGACCAGAGGGTGAGGAACGCCGTGAGGCCGAAATAGACGCCGAACACGAGGTCCTCAAAGGTCGCCGTACGCTCGCTGTCGGATTCGGTGCGCACCTCGGGATAGATCGCCATGGTGCTGCTCGTGCGGACTCGAAGATAGATCGGTCCACCATTGCGGCCATCGAACGAGAGACTGAAGGCAGTGTCGCTGAAGGCCTTGTCGCCCTTGGGATATCGATCCCCCATCTGGTGGTACGACCAGCCGCCAAGGCCGTCGGGCCAATAAGCCTCGATCTGATCGAGATAGACCGGTCGGATCCGCAAGCGCAGCGTCTCAGCCGGTGCATGGGGAGCCAGGTCGATGCGAACCCACACCGCCGACGCGGTGAAGCCCAGGCTCACATAGTCGGAAACGGTTCGCCAATCATCACGCTGGCGAACGGCGTCGATAGAGCGTTCGCTTCCCGACTCCTGAAGGATCGACAGGCGTTCGATCCAGTTGTGGGCAAGGGCCGATGGCGCCGCCCCCCAGGCCAACATGACGAGCAGGGCGACCAAACAACCACGCATCCAAGCCGTGCAGGCCATCGTGAACCGATCCAGGCTGGAAAGCTTCTCCGGTATTGCGCCCACGCGAACCGACCTATTTCGTCCTCCAAACGCGTCAGTGTAAAGGGAGTCGGCCGCCCGCGTCCTGCCGGGCCAGGATAGGCGAGAAGCCCGCAGCAGGGGGCTCAACGCCGAAGCAGGCGTCGACTGATCGCACTCGCTGCGACGCCGGCCACCAGCCCCCAGAACGCGCTGCCAATCCCGAAGAGCGTGAGTCCCGCCGCCGTGCAGAGAAACGTGAGCAACGCCGCATCGCGTTCAGCCGGCTCCTCGAAGGCGCTGACCAAACTGCCCGAGAGCGTCCCCAGGAGGGCGATTCCCGCCATCGCGGCCAGGAATGCCGGCGGCAGCGCCGCGAAGGCGGTGACGACCGTCAAACCCAGGAGCCCGGTCACCGCATAAAAGCCACCTGCCCAGACGGCTGCCCGATAACGCCGCTCCTTGACCGGGTCAGCCTCGGGCGACATGCAGATCGCCGCGGTGATGGCCGCAAGGTTGTATGCAAATCCGCCAAACGGGGCGAGCACGAGCCCGACAAACCCGGTCACGGCAATCGGCGGCGAAGCGGGCGTGTCATAGCCATTGGCGCGCAGCACGGCAAGCCCCGGGACATTCTGCGACGCCATGGTGACCAAAAAAAGGGGCAGACCGATACCGATGAGATGGCTCCCGGTGAAGGTCGGCGTGGTCCAGATCGGCCGTGCGACGTCGAACACGATCACACTGCTGCGGACTTCGCCCTGGAAGGCACAGAACAGGATACCGATGGCAAGACTCGCGAGCGCCGCAAAATTTGGCTGCCAGCGCCGACCCAGGACCCAAACCCCCAGCATCAGCAGCGCCAGCCCCAGCGCATCGGCGAGCGTCGAAAAGAGCTGCAGCCCGAACCTCAGCAACACGCCGGCGAGCATCGCCGCCGCAACGGCTCGGGGCACCCAGCGAAGCAGAACCTCGATCCATCCAAGGAGCCCGAACAGCGTGAGCAGGAGCGACGAAAACAGGAACACCCCGATCGCATCGCTGAGCGCTACGCCGGGCAGCGCCGTTGCAAGGAGCGCCGCGCCCGCAGTGGACCAGGCCGTGAGCACGGGCGCGCGGTAGTACCAGGAGAGACCGATCGACGTCACAGCCATCCCGATCCCGAGCGCCCACAACCAGGAGCCCACTTGAGCGATTGAAGCGCCCGCCGCGTTCGCCGCTTGAACGACGATCACCGCGGAGCTGGCATAGCCCACCAGCACCGCGATGAAGCCCGCGCTGACATGTGCCCCGCGAATCATGGGCGAGGTCCTCACTCCATCTTGATCCCAGTGGCGATCAGCCGTGCCCACTTATCGGCTTCGGCGCGCATGAGCTGCGCAAACTCGGCGGGTGTCTTGCTGTAAGTTGGGTCGGCGCCCCAAGTCTTCCAGCGCTCGAGGACCTCATCGCTTCGCATGATCTGCACGATTTCGCGATGAACTCGCGCGATGATCGCTTCGGACGTCCCGGCCGGCGCGACGAATCCGTACCAAGGGGTGACCTCGTAACCCCTGAGACCGCCCTCGGCCACGCTGGGCAACTCGGGCGCACTGGCGGTGCGTTCCAGGCTGGTCACGCCGATCGCCTTCACCTTGCCGCTTGCCGCGCGGGGCAACGCGATCGGAGCCCCGGCAAACACGAAATGCACCCGACCAGCAGTGAGGTCATTGAGCGCCTCGTTGATGCCCCGATACGGCACGTGCACGGACTGGAGTCCAGCCATCTGATTGAAGAGGGCCGCCGCCAGGTGGGTCAGACTGCCATTGCCTGAAGTCCCGTAATTGACCGCTCCAGGCCGGTTGGCGATGTACGCGGCAAGCTCGCGTGAACTCGCAACGGGCAGCTCGGGCGAGGTCAACAGCACCAGCGGAAAACTGCCAACCAGCGAGACCGGCGCGAAATCACGCAAGTTGTCCTCGGGCGACCGACTGCCCTGTCCCGAAGCAATGAGCATCGATGAGGCCGCGAGCAGAAAGGTGTAGCCGTCCGATGGCGATTTGGCCACCAGATTGGCGCCGATCGTGAGGCTCGCACCAGGCTTGTTGTCGATCACGACGGCCTGCCCGAGCGGGCCGGCAAGCTTGGTTGCGACAAAGCGGCCCAGCAGATCGGCCGGCCCGCCCGGTGTATACGGAATCACCAAGCGAATCGCCCGATCCGGGTAGGTGGACTGGCCGAGCGCGCAAAGCGGCGCGGTCAGCGTCAGGCCGGTCGCGAGTGAGGCGGCCAGGAGGCCTGCCCTGCAGGACGCGCCAAAGGGCGGGCGGGCCCAGTCCCTAACCCGCACCTTCAGAGCCGCGCGAGGGAGTCGATCCTTCATACCCACCCCCTTCAGTCGGCCGTCGAAAAAAGCCGCGACACGCCGTAAAGCTCAGTCAATTCCTTGACTCGATACCGCGGCGGCATCGCATGATAGTAGCCTCGGGTACAGCGGCTGATGCCTAACTGCCGACGGAGGTCGGCGAGTACCTCGGCCGTCTTGAGGGTCGCGGCCACCCCATCGAGGATCGGCACATCGTCCACCCTCGAAATGCCCGCCCGCTGCAGCATCACGCTCATAGGCGCCTCGCCTGGAATGATCACGTCAGCCCCCTGCGCGATCAGCGCGCGGGCATTTTCAAAAAAGATCTCGAGGATGTCCTGCGGCGCCTGCCGGGTCGGCAAGACCGAGGAGGACGGGAACCCCACATAGCGCAGCCCCGCGCAGCGGCCCGTGAGGCCGTGAATCGCGATATTGCTCTCGAGCATTGGGATCATCTCGCGGATGAAGAGCAGCACGCCAAAGCGGGTGCCAAGGTGGACCGCCATGTTCATGGCGCATTCGCCGTAACCCACGACCGGAATCGAGACCAGGCTCTTGATCTCGCGTAGGCCGGGTTCGGGTAAGGTCGCGAGCGCAAAAGCATCGTAGCCCTGTTCTTCAGCAAGGATCGCCGCATAGGCGAACTGATGCGAGTGAATGGACTGAAAGTAGGCATAACCGACATCAGTGCTCGGGCCATCACCCTTGCGGTGGCCGTGAGTGCCCGGATGCGTACCATGTACGACCACCTCGGTGTCGTCACGAACCACCTTCCGAATGTGCTCGCGCAGCGACGCGTCGTACTCAGGCACGCGGGCCAAGGTGGTAAAGCTCTGATGCCAGATGCGGGTCTTCATGAAAATTCCTCAGGGTCTGCAAAAGAGATTCAGGCGAGTCGTCGCAGGCCACGAGACAGTAGGCCGATGCGGGCCTGCTCGGTCGCTGGAACGGGAACCGGGACCTCAGCCGCCGGCAGCAATCGCTCGACCACCGACGCGCCGTCGTGCTCAGCACCCGCAAATGCAAGGCAGTCGGCCGCCTTGCGGCGCAATTCCTCATCGGTGAGAGGGTCGGGCGCATCGCCGTGGGCGACCTGAACACGGCGCGCAAGGCGCCGACCGTCCCTCAGATACACCGTCACCTCGCTCCAGCGCGGCAGAACCGGACCCTCGGCTTCGGTGAGCGAGATGATCCGCATCAGGGCCATCACCTCAGCGCGTCCGAAGGCCTGCGGCCGATAGGATTCAAGATCCACCCGCCCGTCGATCAAGCCCAAGGCCAGTGTGTAGGGCAGGCTGAACTTGCCCTGCAGGCTGTCGAGCGGCTCGCCCCCGATGAGCGCCTCGCGGCCGCGCGCGCTCGTGAGGACTTCGATGCGCTCGACCTCTCCCACCGCGAACCCGTCATCGACGCGCAGTGCGAGGAGTGCGTCCAGTGCGCGGTGGATCGCGTAGCAACACGGATATTTCTTGAGATCGATACCGACCCGCTCGATCGCAAGCGGTCGTTCGCCCAAGCGCGCGAGCGCCGGTGCCAGGTCTTCGCCCGCGGCATACAAACGGGTGAATCCATAGGGGCCATCGATCGCGCCGGGCGCTGATGTAAAGCCCAAGGCGGCCAGCCGGACGCTCCTCACCGCCGCCGCGGCACAGATGCCGGCCTGAAACGACTTGGCCATCGCGCCAAAGTTTTCCCGCGTGCCCGCTGCCTGTGCGACCGCCAGACCCAGCGCATGAATCGTCTGCGCCTCATCAAGATCGAGCAGTACCGCGCAACCGAGCGTCACCCCGATCACGCCCAGAGCCGAGGTCGAGTGCCAGCCCCGGCTGTAGTGATCGAGCGCGAGCACGGGCGCCATCGCAGCCATGACCTCGTAGCCGGCAAGCCAGGCCTGCGGGTAGCGATGCGACAGCGTCGGTTGCGCGCAGGCGAGCGCCTGCAGCGCCGGCACCAAGGTCGCGCTGACATGCGCACGCATTGGCGTCAGCACATCGTCATAGTCGAACACATGGGCGGCCAAGGCGTTGAACCAGGCGGCCTCCTCGACAGGCAGGCGCGTCCCGTCGCCCCAGATGTGGGCCGCGCCATGACCGGCCACCTCGTCGAGGTGTCGGCGCGCGATCGCAACCACTGGATCATCGAGTGCCGCGACCGCGACCGCCCAGGTATCGAGCGCCGCCCGCCAGGCAAAGCGCCGTTCGATTGCACTCGGTGTCAGCCGGCCAAAACGCCGGGCAAACGCGGCCAGTTGGCTTGATGCACCCTCACCCGCGCGGGACATCGTTTCGCTCACTCGGCCTTGATGCCAGCCGTTGCGATCACGCCCGCCCATCGGTCGTGCTCGCTGCGGATATAGTCGGCGAGCGCAGCGGGTGTGGCGCTGGTCATCGGCTCCATGCCCATCGAATCGAGTCGCTTGACGAAGTCGGCCGAATGGACCGCCGCCACGACCGCCTCGTGAAGCCGCCGGGCGACAGCCTCGGGCATCCTCGCGGGCCCAAGGAGCGCATACCAATTGCCCAGCGTCATGCCCGGCAAGCCCTGTTCGGCCATGGTCGGCACCTCCGGCATGCCGGGATGTCGGGTCGGGCTGGTGATCGCAATGGCCCGAAGCCTCCCCTCGCGTACCGGCGCGCTCAAGGCCGCATAGTCAACCGCCATGGCGTGAACCCGACCGGCGACCAGATCGGTGATGCCGGGAGCGGCGCCCTTGTAGGGCACGAACCGGACATCGACGCCAGCCACCGTTTTGAACAGTTCGAACACGAGACGGGTCGAACCGCCCGTGCCAACGGTCACAAAGTCGAGCTGGCCTGGACGCTCGCGGGCCTGCGCGACGAGCTCGGTGACGCTCCCGACCTTGAGTCCTGGGCCCACCGCAAACAGGACCGGGCTACTCGCCACAGTGCTGATGCCTGTGAAATCGGTGAGCGGACTGTAGGGCACCTTGGCGTAAGTCAGCGCATTCAGCACCAGCGACGACAGGCCACCGGCAAGCAGCGTGTAACCATCGGCGGGCGCTTTGGCGACTAGATCCGCCGCGATGATGGCATTGGCCCCCGGTCGGTTCTCGACCAGCATCTGGACTTTTAGCGCTTCGCCCAGGCTCGCCGCGAGCTGGCGCGCCAGGATATCGTTGGCACCCCCCGGTGGATAACCGACGATCAGGCGAATCGGGCGGTTGGGATAGCTTTCAGCGAGCGCTGCTGGCGTGGCAAAAACCGCCAAGACCGACGCGAGGACGACAAGCAGTGCGCGTTGCAGCGCGCCCGGCCATGCGGCGTGCAGGAAGCGATCGATGGGAACGGGCATGGCAGACTCCACAAGAGGCGCAGGGCCGCACGACCGATCTAGTCGCACCAGCTGCCGCCGTTGATATCCAGGATCTCCCCGGTGATGAAGCCAGCCGCCTCCCCGGCCAGGAACGCCACGGCATCGGCGACCTCGTCGGGGCGACCCAAGCGGCCCACCGGGATCTGACTCTTTAGGCTCTCCGGAAAGACGTTCAACAGACGCGGGTTAGACCCGATCGGACCGGGCGCCACCGCGTTGACGGTGATGCCGCGGTGGGCGTTTTCCTTGGCGAGATAGAGCGTTAGCGCATGTACACCGGCCTTGGACGCCCCGTAGGCGAGATTGACGGCCCGTTTCTGCTCGGCGGGGTCGAGCCAGGGCCGGGGATTACCGCCATTTTTCGCCAGCAATGAACCAATATTGATGATCCGGCCATAGCCCCGTTCCCGCATCCCGGGAAGCACCGTCTGGCAGCAGATGAACACGCTGGTGAGATTGGCTCGCAGCACCCGATGCCATTCCGCCTCGGTCACATCCTCGGAGGCGCCGTGGGAGCCCACGCCCGCGAGATTGATCAAGATGTCAGGGGCCGAGAGCTCGCGCTCGCAGCGGGCGAGGAGTTGGGCCACCGCCGAGCTGTCGGCCACATCGGCCACGGCAACCATCGCCCGCCGACCCGCTGCCCGCACCTGCTCGGCGGGCTCGCTGGCATCGATCAGATCGACGAGGCACAGATCGGCACCCTCGGCCGCAAAGCGCGCCGAGATCGCTCGGCCAAGCCCACCGGCTGCACCGGTCAGGAGGGCGGTCCGTCCTTGGAGCCGCATCGTCGTGCTCATTCGACCTTGATGCTGGCGGACTTAACGACCTTGGCCCATTTCTCGAGCTCGTTCCGGTAGAACTCGCCGAACTGGGCTGCCGTGGTGCCCAGAGGCTCAGCGCCATTGGTCCGGAAGGCCTGCTGCACCTTGGGGTCGCTCAATGCCTTGATGGTCTCGGACTCGAGCCGACCCACGATGGCCGCTGGCGTTCCGGCCGGCGCAAACAGCCCGAACCAGGCCTGCGCATCGAAGCCAGGCACGCCAGCCTCGACCATTGTTGGGATCTCGGGAGCAATCGAGGCTCGGGTCGTCGTACTGACCGCCAGCCCGCGCAGCTTCCCGCTGGTGGAAAGTGGCCCCGTGGTGATCACGTTGTCGAAGGTGAGCGGTACCCGACCACCCACCACGTCGGTCATCGCCGGCGCAGTCCCCTTGTAGGGAATCGACTGCATGCGGATGCCGGTGAGGCTGCTGAAATACTCCATGAAGAGATGCGAACCCGAACCCGATCCAGCCGTCGCGTACTGCAAGGGATCCTTGGCGGCCTTGGCGGCGGCGATCAGGTCGGCAACGGTCTTGATCGGCGAGGACGGATGGACCACCAGCATGAAAGGGGTCGAGGCGATCTGACTGATCGGTAGCAGATCGGTCAGCGGGTTGAAGGGCAAATTCGGGTACAGCGACGGATTGACCGACAGCGAAATCGTACCGAGCAGGATCGTGTAACCGTCGGGGGCGGACTTCGCGACGTGATCGGAGCCGATGTTGCTCGCGGCACCCGGGCGGTTCTCAACAACGACCGACTGCCCCATCTGCTCGCTCAGCCGGGCTGCAATCGCGCGGCCCATGATGTCGCTCGCGCCGCCAGCGGTGAAGCCGACGATGAGCCGAACCGGCTTGGCTGGATAGGGCTGAGCCAGGGCTGCGGACGGTCCAAAGGTGGCCGCAGCCGCAAGGGCTGCTGCGAACACCGGGGCAAGCCATGCGTGAAGGGGGGTCATCGAATGCTCCTGGTCATACCGTTGATGGGCGATGGGGGGTCGTGGCATTGGGAAGTTGCGGGTCGCCTTCAGGGCTGGCGCGCTGCGTCGAGTCCTGCGATCCGACCGAAGACGGTGCCCTTGAGCACCGAGGTCGCACCGGTGTAGTGGCCGTAGTAGAGGCCCTGGGTCTCGCCGACCGCATAGAGCCCCGGGATCGGATCACCTTGCTGGCTGATGACTTCGCCGCGGCAGCCTGTCTTGAGTCCACCGAAGGTGAACACGATCGAGGAGACGATCGGATAGGCCTTGTACGGAGGGCGGTCAAGCGGACGAGCCCAATGGCTCTTCACAGGCCACAACCCGCGCGTCGACAGCCCGTCGAGCGCCCGTGGGTTGAAGCCCGCCTCAGGTGGACAGGCACGGTTGTAGTCGGCGACGGTCGCCGCAAGCAGGTCAGCAGGCAGACCGAGCTCGGCGGCGAGGGCCTCGATGGAGGGCGCCTCGATGGCTGGTTGCTCGGTGCGGATTGCAACGGGCAGATTGGGCACCTCGGCCAGCCGGCCATCGAGAATCACCCAGGCGATGCCGCCCGGCTGGGCAAAGATCTCACGGGTCACGGCCTCGTAGGTCTCGTCGGTATGGCCCGGCCCCTCATCGACGAAGCGCCGGCCATGCCGATTGACCAGAATGCCGTAGGGATAGACATACATCGACGCCCCCGGTCTGGCCGAGCGCGGATCCATCGGCGAGGCATGCCAGCTGCCGAAATCACCGCAGGGCGCAGCACCGATATCGAGCGCCATGCGGATCCCCTCGCCCTTGTTGTAGTGGCAGCCGTTGGACATCATCTTCAGGTGCAGCGCGCGCGGACCCAGGTAACGATTCATCATCTCGGCATTGCCCTGAAATCCGCCGCAGGCGAGGATGACCGAGCGCCCCCTGTACTCAACCGGGCGATGGCCGGGCGCGAGCGCGCGCACCCCGCACACCCGCCCATCCTCGATCAGCAAGGACTGGGCTGCGGTCTCGTAGACGATCTGACCGCCGAGACGCTCAAAGGAAGCGGCGAGCGAGTCGACCAGCGCCCGACCGCCACCACTGGGCTGGATGCGCGGCTGGGCCGAGGTCGGGAAAGGGACCTCGAGCGGAATGAAACGCACGCCGTGGGTCTTGAGCCAGGCCAGGGTCGGCGGCGCTTCGCTCGCCAGCGTGGCCACCACATGGGGATCGACCATGCTGAGCGCCCGCAGGATTCTCGGCTGCTCCCCGTGCGGCCGTGCGGAGTCAGCAACCAGGCCAGGATCGAGGTAGCCACCGGCGTTGACGGCGAAATGCTCCTCGAAGTCCTCGCTGATCTCGGCTTCGGATTTCATCCGCATCCAGGCACCGGTATGCCGGGTATTGCCCCCGCGCTCCTCATGGGGTGCACGCTCGAGCACGCAAACCCGCGCACCGGCCTCGGCGGCCGACACGGCTGCCGACAGGCCCGCACCGCCGCAGCCCACCACGATCACATCATACGAATCGACCATCTGGATCAAGTCTCCCGTAACACGCTGAAGGAGGGCTACGCCTGGCTGCGGCTGGGCTCGGCTGCTGCGCCAAACAGGCGTAGAACCCGACTCGGTATGCCGCCGCCTTGCATCAGGTTGCGCTCAGCTCGGGTCAAGAGCGCCGGATGCACTGAAAATTCGATCGTCGTCCCATCGGGAGACAGCGCGCTGACCGTCACCGCGCTACCCGTTTCGATCGCCGCCTCAATCCCCTGCAGGCTGAATCGTTCATGCCCCTTGAGACCCAGTGACGCCCATCCCTGACCCGGGTCAAACAGGAGCGGCAGCACGCCCATGGCGATGAGATTGGCGCGATGGATACGCTCGAAGGACTCGGCGATCACTGCAGCCACGCCCAGGAGCAAAGTACATTTGGCGGCCCAATCGCGACTGCTGCCACTGCCGTAATCGCGCCCGGCCAGCACCAGCGTCGGAACGCCGGCTGCGCGATAGCGCATGGCCGCCTCAAAGACGCTCATCACCGCGCCGCTCGGGTGATGCAGCGTCTGGCCGCCCTCGGTGCCCGGGAGCAAGAGATTACGCAGCCTCAGGTTGGCAAATGCCGCCCGGCTCATCACCCGGTAGTTGCCTCGACGACCGACGTAACTGTTGAAATCCGCCTGCCGGACGCCGAGCGAGACCAAGTAGCGCCCGGCGGCCGAGTCGAGCGGAATCTCCCCGCCCGGCGAGATATGGTCGGTGGTCACCGAATCGCCGAGCAGCACCAGCGCGTGCGACCGGTCGATCCGGTCAGGGTCAGACCTCGCGGCCACCGGCTGAGCAAGCACCTGATCGGCGAGTGCTTCACTCCAGGGCTGAGGGCTTTGGACCAGTGATCGATCGACGACAACAGGCGCCGATACCGAGCCGAAGAAGGGCGGCTCGACAAGATAGCTCGACTGCGGGTCCCAAGCGTAGCGAGGCCCAGTGGGCGACTCGAGCGCCGCCCATAGTGTCGTGTCAGCGCCGCGCTCGTAGACCCGCCTGAAACGGGCAGGGTCCTCGGCAAGCGGCAGCAGCGCCGTGATCTCGGCGGGTTCGGGTAACAGATCGCGGGCCAGCACCGGGCGGCCGTCGCGATCGATGCCGATGGGGTCCGTCTCCAGATCCAGATCGATCCGGCCAGCGAGCGCGCAGATCACCACCCAATGCGGCGCGCCGATATAGTTGGCCCGGATCAGCTTGTGGATCCGACCTTCGAAATTGCGGTTACCCGAGATGACCGCAGCCACCACGGCCTGCGAGGCCTCGATGGCCTCGGCAACCCCCGGGTTGAGCGGACCCGATTTGCCCCCACACGTGGTGCATCCGTGGCCGATAAGACCGAAGCCGATCGCCTCGAGAGGCTCGAGCAGTCCAGCTGCGGCCAGATAGTCGGCGACCACCCGTGAGCCCGGCGCCATCGAGGTCTTGACCCAAGGGGCCGGCCGCAGGCCTCGCTCGACCGCTCGACGGGCCGTGAGGCCGGCCGCGAGCATCACGGCAGGATTGGAGGTATTGGTGCAGGACGTGATCGCAGCTAGCACCACCGCACCGTCGGTGAGCGCGGGCGCCGAGCGATCCGACCCCAGCCCCATGCGCGCGTAACCCCCCACATCGACCGGGGCCGCGAGGCGGCGCCTGAAATCCGCGCCGACCACCGCGATATCCATGCGGTCCTGGGGCCGGCGCGGACCAGCAAGGCTGGGTCGGGCAGCCGACACATCGATCTCGATCACCCGGCTGTAGCGTGGCAGGGCCTCGCCGGCTGCTCTGAAAAAGCCGTTCGCGCGCCCGTAGCGCTCGACTCTCTCGATCAGCGCGGGCTCCCGTCCGGTCGCCCGTAAATAGTCGAGCGTTCGGGCGTCAACCGGGAAAAAACCACAGGTTGCCCCATACTCGGGACACATGTTGGCAAGCGTCGCACGCTCGGCGACCGGCATCACATCGACCGCTGGGCCAACGAATTCGAGCGCGCAGGCGGTCACGCCCTCGCGCCGCAGCCGCTCGGTAACAAGCAGCACCAGATCGGTACTGACCGCGCCCGGGCCGATGTCGCCCGAGAGTCGCACCCCGACCACCTGGGGCATGGGAAAGCCGTAAGGTTCGCCGAGCAAGGCGGCCTCGGCATCCAAACCGCCCACCCCCCAGCCGAGCACGCCCAAAGCATTCACCATGGTGGTATGCGAGTCGCAACCCAGCACGAATTCGGGGCACCACCACGTCTGCCCCGCGTGGCTTAGCTCAGCGACGACCGAAGCAATCCGCTCGATGTGAATCTGGTGAATGATGCCACTGCCGGGCGGGTGGATGCGCAACCCCCTGAAGGCGCCATGCGCCCATTTGATGAAGCGATAGCGTTCCTGGTTGCGTTTGAATTCGCGAGCAAGATTGAGATCGATCGCATCGGCTCGAGCCCAGTGGTCGACCTGCAGCGAATGATCGACGATCAGATCCACCGGCAAGAGTGCATCGGCGCGGGCAGGATCAACGCCGCGCCGCGCAAGCGCATCGCGCAAGGCCGCCAGGTCCTGTAAGAGCGGCAGTCCGCTCGAATCGGGCAGCACCACCCGGGTCACCTGCAGGGCGATGTCGCGGCCTTCATGGGCCTGCCAGTCGATGACCCGATCGATTTCCTCGTCGGCCACCGCGCCAGGTCCGCCCCAGGCGCGACTACGAAGCAGGTTCTCGAGCATGACCCGAATGCAATACGGATAGTCGTGAATCGAACGACCCCGATCACGCAGGGCTGCCCCGATATCGCACCAGCGCTTCTCTGGCGCCTTGTCGTGCAGCCGGTCGGGCTGCGTCATGATGTCCTCCCCGGCCCGGTCCTAACCCCGAGCTTTGCCTGCCTCACGACGTCGAGTCTAGCGAGCCGATCCGCGAAGCGTCAACACTTTTAAGGAAAATGGGCCATCAAGCCTTGACTGGACGGGGTTTAGTGTTGACACTAACACCCATGGACGCAGCCTTGTTCCCGGATCGTCATGCGGCACGCGACGTGCCAGGCACGCTCGCTGACAGCGTCTTCGACCACCTGCTGCAGGCGATCCAGTCGGGTCGACTCGCGTCCGGTGAGGTGCTGAACGAAGTCGCGCTCGCCCAGGAACTCGGCGTTTCCAGGGGGCCCGTGCGCGAGGCCATCCGGCGACTGCAGGGCGTGCAACTGGTCGAGCGCGAAGCCTACCTGCGCGCGCGGGTCGTCGAACTGAACGCGGCAACGGCGCGCGAGCTTTTCGAAATGCGTGAGGCACTCGAGGGCATGGCCTGTCGGCTGGCCGCCCAACGAATGTCGGAAAGCGAGATCGATTCGCTCGAGCGTGATCTCGAAGCAGCCCGCGCCGCGCGTCTGAAGGACCAGGGCAGGCGCCGATCGCCGGTGACCGGCTTCGATTTTCACGAGCGGATCGCCCTGGCAAGCGGCAATGCCCGGATCCACGCGACGCTCACCGGCGACCTGCATCATCTGCTATCGCTCTACCGGGTTCGCTCCGGATTGGTCCCCCATCGCAAGGACAATGCCTTTGCAGAACACTGGCAGGTCGTTCGGGCAATCCGGGCGCGCGATGGCGAACTCGCTGAATCGCTCATGCGTTCGCACGTCAGGCGCGCCGCCGAGCAGCTGTTTCGCGAACTGCCCGATGGCCCGCGTGACCGGCCGCTCGAGCGGCCGCGACCCGCCACCGAATCCCAGACCGTGACGGAGAGACCCCCACCGTGAAGCCCACCGCCCCCTCCGCCGCCGCCCGCTTGCGCGCGCTCCTTCAAAGCGACGAACTGATCGTCGCGCCCGGTGTCTTTGACGGCTACAGCGCAAGGCTGGTCGAAGCCGCGGGGTATCGAACTGCCGCCACCAGCGGTGCCGCCGTTTCGAATTCCCTGCTGGGGGTTCCCGACATCGGCGTGATGGGGCTGAACGAGAACGTCACCCACTGCCGTAACCTGGCCCGGTCGATTTCAATCCCGCTTACCGCGGATGCCGACACCGGCTACGGCAATCCCGTCAATGTCTGGCACACCGTGCGGCTGTTCGAGGAGGCGGGTGTTGCGGGGATCAACATCGAGGATCAGGTCAGTCCCAAGCGCTGCGGCCACATGCCCGGCAAGCAGGTGGTCGATGACGCCGAGATGGTGCGCAAGATCGAGGCCGCCTGCATGGCGCGCAGAGACGACGACTTCGTGATCATCGCCCGTACCGACGCGCTGGCGGTCGAGGGCATCGAGGGCGCCGCCCGGCGGGCGCGGCTCTACGCCCAGGCTGGTGCCGACCTGATCTTCCCGGATGCCGTACGCACCGAGGACGAGATCGCCCGTATCGTCGAGGCCGCCGGGATTCCCGTGACGATCAATATGGGTTTTGGCATCCGCTCGCGACCAACCACGCCGCTCATCCCATTGCCCCGGCTGAAGGCGCTCGGCGTGCGCCGAATCAGCCTGCCGCGCATGCTGCCGGGTGCCGCGATCCGTGCGATGAAGGAGGCACTTCGCCTGATGCAGCAGGTGATCGCGACCGGCGAACCAATCGACCGACCCGATCTGATCGCAGGCATCGACGAGATCACCGAGCTGATGGACTACGACGGCATGCGCGAACGCGAGGCTCAACTACTTAAGCTCTGATCGCGCGTTTGCCTCTTCACTTCCCCCCACGACACCGCAAGGAACCTGACGACAATGAGCGAATTCCGTATCGACCCCGCCACTTCGGCCCTGGTGCTGATCGACCTGCAGGTTGGCATCGTCGCGATGAACGTGGCGCCGCGCCCTTCCTCAGAGGTGGTGGCAAACGCGCGTCGACTGGCCGCGCGATTTCGGGCGGCACACGCCACCGTGGTACTGGTCAACGTCGCCAATCTGCCCGACGGCCGAGATGCGCTCGCACCCACGCTCGATCAACCGCCGCCTGCTGGCAAGCGCCCCGAGAACTGGGCCCAGTTCGTGCCCGAACTCGATCAGCAGACCAGCGATCTGGTGATCACCAAGCGGCAATGGGGCGCGTTCTATGGCACCGAACTCGACCTGCAACTTCGCCGCCGCGGGATTCGCACGATCGTGCTCGCCGGCATCTCGACCAACGTCGGCGTGGAGTCGACCGCGCGGGATGCCTTCGAGCGCGGCTTCGACCAGATCCTGGTCGAAGATGCAATGGCCAGTCCCTCGGCTGAAGCTCACGTGGCAACCGTGAAATTCACGTTTCCGAGGATCGGTCGCATCCGCACCACCGAGGCGGTGCTGACGGCACTCGGCTGAATCGCGGCCCGCACGCCCGGCCTTAGGCGAACCGATCCGGTTGGGGCTGGTCGATCCCCGGGGCGAGCGGCTGCTGCGCCGGCTCAGGGCCGAGAACGAGGTCCTCGCTCGCCGTCGGGTTCAGGTCGAACGGGACCGCCCGGGCGAGCGCCATCCAAACCGCAAAAGGCAGTGTCTTTGACGCACGACGTGGCGCTGGACGCGCCACCCGGAATCGCCCCGCCTCCTCGAGCAGCACACCGCACTCCGGCGGGAGCTCGGAAGGATCGGCGATCGGACGCCCGGCCTTGTCAGCGCCCAGCACGTACCAGCACTCGTCGGCAAGGGCGAAATAGGCGGCACGCTTGTCGGGCCGTCTGAGCTCGCCCAGCAGATCGCTGCGGTGGCTCTTGATCTCGTCGATACGGCTTGAGAGGCGGCCTGGGTCGGACGTGTTGCGAATCGAGAAAACGTCCGGTCGGCATAATCGCCAACGGACATTGGACACCGGCTCGTCGGCGACTGGACCCAGCAGGTCGTCGTCGGCCAGGTTGGGCTCGGACGTCCCATCGGGCAAGGCAGCATCCTGTATGGGCGCACGCAGGCATAGGCCAGTCCAGACAATCCGGCCCTGCGCCTGCAGGCTCGTGGCGACCCTCCTGACCAGCCCCTCGTGCGGATCGAAAGCGCTCCGGTTGATCTCGAGCGAACGCTTGAGCCAGACCAGCCCGAGATCGGTCAGCCGAAGGGTCTCTGCGCCGGCGCTACCGGCGGGCGGGACGACGCGCTCGATGAGACCCGCTGCGAGAAGATCGATCTCAATGGCGTCCAGACTGGGCCATCCCGCGGAGCGCCACAGAGCCCGCAAGCGCCGCAAATGCGCGCGACGGGGGGCCCAGTCCGTCGAGCCGCTCAGAAGCTGAGATTGGCTGCCTTGACGAGCGTGGTCCACCGCTCGATATCCTCGCCGATGAGCTTCATCATGTCGTCGGGCGAGCCGCCCAGCACGGTGGTGCCTTCGGATTCGAATTTTTCACGAATCGCGGGCATCTTCAGCACCTCGTTCAGCTCGCGATTGAGCCGCGTCAGGACATCGGCAGGGATCCCGCGCGGCCCGCCGATCGCCTTCCAATCGACCACCTGGTATTTCGGGTAGCCCTGTTCAGCGAAGGTCGGCACCTCGGGCAACTGTGACGAGCGCTGGGTACCGGAGATCCCGATGGCACGCACCCGGCCTGCCTTGACATGCTGGGCGGCAAAAGTGGCACTGGTGAACATCAGGTCCACACTGCGGCCCATCACATCGGTAAACGCCTGGGAGGACCCCTTGTACGGCACATGGAGCAATTGCACCCGCATGTTGTAGCCGAGTTCCTCGGCCGCCATGTGGGCGATCGAGCCCATGCCGGCGGACCCGTGGGAGATCTTGCCGGGGCTCTTGCGGGCCAATGCCTCGAGTATGTTGGCATCACGGATCGCCGAATCCGGATGAACGATCGCCACCACCGGGTCGCGCGAGACCATCATAATCGGCTGCAAGTCACCCAGCGGGTCGTAAGGCAGTTTCTTGTTCACCGCCGCCTGGATTGCATAGGTGCTGGACATGTTGAGTAAGGTGTAGCCATCGGGCGGGGACTTCAGCACATGGGCCGCCCCAATGTTGCCGCTTGCACCGACCCGGTTTTCGACCACCACGCCCGCGGGAAAGCGCTCGGACAGGCCCTTGGCCACCAATCGCGCGATCACATCACCACCACCTCCGGCGGCAAACGGCACCACGAAACTGATCGGTCGGTTGGGAAACCCGGTCTGTGCGCGCAGAAACGGGGTGGCGCCGGCCAGCGTCACGGCCGCAAGGCCTGAGCGAACGAAATCACGTCGATGCATGAGGCTCCTCCAGGATGACAGGGCGGTTGGATGGCGGATTGGTTCGACCCCCCATCGCGCATCGTGATCGAGATCCTCAGCGGGCCTGAAGATCAACCACGAGACGGCCACGGTTGCGACCCTCGATCAGCGCCTCGAAGGCCTGCGGCAGCTCGCGCAGTCCGATCACCCGTCGGATCGCGGCCATGTGGCGCGGTCGAAGGTCGGTCGCAAGGCGCGCCCAAATGCGTTCGCGAAGGGGCATGGGGCTGTTGGCGTTGATCCCGAGGAGGCGCACACCCCGCAGGATCAGCGGCATCATCGAGGTCGACAACCCATTGCCCGCGGCGTTGCCAAAACTCGCGATCACGCCGTTGGGCAACATGGTGCGCAGCAAGTCGTCGAGCGGCTCTCCCCCCAGGGAATCGATGGCGCCCGCCCAGCGCGCGCGCTCGAGCGGACGGGCACCGATCGTGGGCGGGGGGTGGACCTCGCGCGCGCCGAGCTTACGCAACCAACCATCGTCAGACTTGCGACTGAGCGCGCAGACTTCGTAGCCCAGACCGGCGAGCATGTCGATCGCGAGGCAAGCCACGCCGCCGGTTGCACCATTCACGGCAACCGGGCCATTCGCCGGCGCGAGGCCGTTCTGCTCAAGCGCATCGATCGCGAGCGCCGCCGTGTAGCCAGCGGCACCCAAGGTACCGGCCTCCTCGAGGGACAGGCCCTCGGGCAGGCGCATCACCAGATCGGCCGGAACAACGGTGGTCTGGGTGAAGCCGCCATCGCGTTCGGCGCTCAGCCCAAAGCCATGGACGATCACGCGATCACCGGCCCGAAAGCGTGAGTCGGCGGACTGCTCGACCGTCCCCGCGATCTCGATGCCCCCTGTGCAGGGAAAGCTGCGCACGATCGGGGCGCGGTCCAGGCCCGCGAGGGCATCCTTGTAGTTGACGCCAGCGTAAGCGCCCCGGATCACCACGTCACCGTCGCCGGCGATCTCAGCAAGTTGCCGTTCGACGAGTGCGCTCCGAAACCCCTTTTCGTCCTTGAAGAGGCGCCAGGCGAGGAAGGCGTCGGTCATGCCATTGCTCCGGTTGGGTGGGGGCCAGTCAAGCGCTCTGGTCTGGGGGGCGAATCTGTAGCGGCATCGTACTTGGGCGCTGCCCGAGATTCAAACCAGCTGCTCTCCCCTAGCGAGCAAAATCGTTTACGCTCGAATCGCAATGCTGTGCGGATAGCCTTCGCCCACCCAAACCGAGACCCGAGATGACCCTGCGTAGCGACAGCCCCGAATTCGCCCCGATGCTCGAGCGTATCCGCCGTTTCGTCCGCGAGGAGTGCATCCCCCTCGAGCAATCGATCGATCACGACGACCGGATCCCGGACGAACTGGTCGAACGGATGCGCGAACTGGGCCTGTTTGGGCACAGCATTCCCACTGAATATGGCGGTAGTGGCCTCGACACCGAGGCGTTGGCCAGAGTCAACATCGAGGTCTCGCAGGCTGCGCCTGTCTTTCGGGCGCGCTTTGGCGGCAACACCGGCATCGGCTCGGAGGCTCTGATCGCCGACGGCACCGAGGCTCAGAAACGCCAGTGGCTGCCGCAGCTTGCGAGCGGGCGATTGACCGGCTGCTTCGCACTCACGGAAGAGACAGCGGGCTCGGACGCGACCGCACTCGCGACTCGCGCTGAGCGGCGCGGACGTCGCTGGGTAATCAACGGTCGAAAGCGCTACATCACCAACGCACCGATCGCTGACCTCTATACCGTGTTTGCCCGCACGAGCGATGCGCGGCGCGGCGGCTCTGGGATCAGCGCCTTCCTGATCCCGCGCGGCACGCCTGGCCTGTCGGCGCCACCCGGGCCCCGCAAGATGGGTCAACACGGCTCACCGGTCGGCGAGGTGCTGCTCGAGAACTGCACGGTGACCGATGACGCCCTGCTGGGGGGGCATGAGGGTCAGGGATTTCAGAGCGCGATGAAAGCGCTCAACAAGCAACGGATCAACCTCGCCGCACTTTGCACTGGGCCGGCCATTCGACTGGTCGAGGAAATGTTTCGCTTCGCCCACAAACGCCAGCAATTCAGCCAGGCGATCGCCGAATTTCAGATGGTTCAGCAAATGATTGCCGAGAGCAACACCGAGGTGCACGCCGCGCGTGCACTGGTCCTCGAGACTGCGCGGGCCCGGGACCACGGCGAGGACGTGACCATGCAGGCCTCAATGTGCAAGCTTTTCGCCTCGGAGATGTGCGGCCGCGTGGCCGACCGGGCGGTCCAGGTGATGGGCGGCGCGGGCTATATGGCTGGACAGGTGGCTGAACGCTTCTATCGCGACGTCCGCCTATTCCGGCTGTACGAGGGGACCAGCCAGATCCACCTGCTGAACATCATGCGGCAGATGAACGCACAGGCGCAGGACCGATCGCAGACTTAGGCTCGGCGAGTCAATCGTCGCGCCAGGCGGGCAGTTGCCAATTGAAGTGAATCGCCAGGAGCCGCAGGGCTGCGATCAGCGAGAAACAGACCGAAAACGACAACATCGGATCGAGACCGATGGCATCAAGAAAAAGGTAGAGACCACTCCCGGCGAAGGCAAACAACGCGTAGGGCTTGTGATCGGAGAAGGCTTTCGGAATGTCGTTGCACACCATGTCTCGCAACACGCCGCCGACGATCGCGCTGATCACACCCATCAGGATGGCCACAATCGCCGACTCATCGGCCTGAGCTGCAAGCCGGGTGCCGAGAATACTGAAGAGTGCGAGCCCCAGCGCGTCAGGAATCTGGATCGCACGCTCGGTCCAAGCGATGTGACGGCCGCGCAGAAACGCAATGCCCAGGACCGACAGGACAATCAGCATCCACAGCCAGTAATGCTGCTCGACCCAAAAGAAGGGGCGCCGGTCGAGCAGCAGGTCCCGAAGCGTGCCCCCGCCAAAGGCCGTCACCCCCGAAACCATGCACACGCCGACCGCATCAAGACGCTTGCGCAAGCCCGCAATCAATCCCGAGACCGCGAAAGCGAGCGTGGCGAGAATTTCGATCAACAGCTCAAAGGTCGCCACGCGCCCGGCTCCTGACTGGTGCAAAGCATCAGTATCACCCAAAGCTACAATCACCGGATCGAAGTGACGCATTGGCAGGGGGAGGACAATCGATGGCTCAAAACGACGATCTCCAATGGCCGTTCTTCGAGGACCGGCA
>CAZAVT010000003.1:0-18302 GCA_964488395.1 uncultured Burkholderiaceae bacterium
TCGTGGAGTGTCCACGACTCGCACACGATGGAACTCGAGGGTGTGGCGACGGTGACCTTCTGCACCCCGCCCTTCCGGACCCTGGCTCAGCGACGACGCGAGGCGCTCGGCCTGCCTGACCTACGGCTGGTCTTCCTGCCGCATCCAATGATGACCCGCACTGCCGCCGAGATCGAACAGATCGCCCTGGATGTGGTCGACGAGGTCGCGCGCAGCTTCAGTGCGCCCATCCAACAGGAGCGGCCCGCATGAAGCTCAAGGCATCTCATATCGAGGTCGACAGCGCGCCGGCCGCGCTGCAGGATCTCTTCGAAGCCAACGGCTGGACCGATGGCCTGCCCGTGGTGCCTCCGATACCCTCGCTCGTCGAAGCGATGATCGAAGGTAGCGGGCTCGCCCCCGATGCCGAGGTCGCGCTGATGGCACCGAGCGGTGTCATGGCGAGCGTCGAGAAGATCGCCATCAATGCGGTGATGGCCGGTTGCAGGCCCGCCTACATGCCGGTGATTCTGGCAGCGCTCAAGGCGATGGCGCAGCCCGAGTTCAACCTCGCAGGCATCCAGGCCACCACCCACCCGGTGGCCCCTCTCGTCTTCGTGAATGGGCCAGTCCGTCAGGCGATCGGTCTGAATTGCGGCACCAATGTCTTCGGCCAGGGCAACCGCGCCAATGCCACCATCGGCCGAGCGATCCGGCTCGTGATGATGAATATCGGCCAGGGCATCCCGGGGCGGACCGACATGGCGACGATGGGGTCGCCCTGCAAGTTCAGTTTCGTGGCTGGCGAAAACGAGGAGTCCAGCCCCTGGGCGCCTTTCCATGTCGAGCGGGGCATGGAGGCGAGCCAGAGCGCGGTGCTGGTCCATGCGGCCGAAGCCCCCCACAACATGCAGGACCATGCGAGCGTCAATCCGGCCGAGCTCCTGACGACGATCGCGAGCACGATCGCCACCCTGGGCAACAACAACGTCGGGATGTGCGGCGAGATCATGCTGGTGCTCGGTCCAGAGCATGCCCGCATCCTCGCGCGGGGGGGCTTGAGCAAGGATGACGTGCGGGTCGAGCTGCACCGGCGCATGCGGCTGCGCTTTGACGCGATGGGCAAAACCCTGCGCGACTGGTATCGCAATCGCCGGCCCGCCATCCATTGCGGCCCGGAGATCGAGGAGATTCCCTACCTCGACGATCCCTCGCAAATTCTGGTGCTGGTCGCGGGCGGACCAGGCCTGCATTCAATGGTGATTCCGAGCTTTGGCGGCATGTCGCAAAGCACCGTCCAACCCGTGTCATTGGAGTCCGCCAACACGGACCTCACAAGGAAGCCCGCATGAACGATCAGCACACCACGACATCCCATGACGGTCACTACGAGGTCTACTGGCCTCGTGCGGCCCGGAGAATCAAGGGCAAGCCACTTGCACGACGGCTGGACACCCTCAATGGCAAGACCATCGCCCAGTTCTGGGACTTCATCTTCTCGGGTGACAAGGTCTTCGAAGCGCTCGAGGAAGGGATCCGCAAGCGATTCCCCGACGTGCGCTTCGTCAGCTGGCGCGAGTTCGGCAACACCCACGGCCAGAACGAGCGCAAGATCCTCGAGGATCTACCAGCGAACTTCAAGCGCCTCGGCGTCGATGCCGCCATCAGCGGCATGGGCTGCTGAGGCTCCTGCACACCCGCCGTGTTGCGGGTGAGTGCAGCCTGTGAAGCCGCGGGCTATCCCGCCTCCTCGCTGGTCTGCGAAGGATTCCTGCGCCAGGCCAAGGCCACCTCGATGGGACTGGGCTTTCCCGGCATGCCGGTCGCCCTGGTCCCCAGTCACCCGGACGCACTGAGCCTCGAGGAGCTTCATCGAAACACGCTCGAGGTCACCACTGAACAGGTGATCGCCAACCTGACCGGCGCGGCGTCGCTCGAAACGCTGGCCAGCGAGCCACGGACCGACGAGATCGTCTTTGCCGGCACCTTCGAGGAGGTGAACGATCACTTCTGTGACCAGGAGTGGAGCGACGGCCTGCCGATCGTGCCGCCCACGCGCGAGCGTATCGAACGGTTTCTCGCCTACACGGACCGCGATCGTCATGAGGTTCTGGGCGTGATGCTGCCCGACAACCGCACCGCGACCATCTGGAGCGTCGCGGTCAATGGCGTGATGGCCGGTTGTCGACCGGAGTACATGCCGATCCTGGTGGCGCTTGCCGAGGCGATGGCCGATCCCGCTTATGGGGTCGAGCACAGCGGCAACACCCCGGGTTCGGAGACGCTGATCATCCTGAATGGGCCGATCATCAAGGAGTTGGGCTTCAACTACACGCAAGGCGTGCTGCGCGACGGGTTTCGACCCAACACCTCGGTGGGGCGATTCTGGCGCCTCTATCTGCGCAACGTCGCGGGCTTTCTGCCTCACAAGACCGACAAGGGCACCTACGGCAATACCTTTCGGGTGGTCTGCGCCGAAAACGAAGATGCCCTGCGCGACATCGGCTGGGCCCCCAACAGCGCCGATATGGGCTTTGCCGCAGGTGACGACACGGTCACGATTTCCCGCTTCTCGGGCGGCAATGTGATCGCCTCGATCTCGGGCAGCACGCTGGTGCCCGGCCCGAGGATGATCTCCTCGCTTTGGGGTCGGCCTTTGGCACGCTGCGCCCGCTGGTACTGCTCAGTCCGATTCTCGCGCAGACGATCGCCAAGGCTGGCTGGAGCAAGAACGATGTGCGCCGTTTTCTCTTCGAGCATGCTCGTACGCCCGCCTGGGAGCTCGAACGCAACCTGCGCGACTTCATGAACAAGCCGATCTGGAACCTTGCCGAGGAGTCCAGGGCCGGGCGCATCCCTCCAGAGGTCTTCCACACCTCGGACGATCCGAATCGCCGAGTGCCCCACGTGTTCCGCCCCGAGGACTACATGCTGGTGGTCACCGGCGATCCGATGCGCACCAACGCCTACGTGTTCGCCCATAACGGCCGGCTCGGTTTTCCGGTCGCCAAGCGGATTGTGCGACCGGCCCGCTGGCCGGGTTTTGAACCCAGGAGCTAAGACCATGAAGCGACGCCTGCACAGCCTCGGCTCGATCCTCTTTCTGGGCCTTGCGACACTGCTTCCCACCCCAGGTGCAGCCCAGGACTGGCCCAGCCGGCCGGTCCGTATCCTGGTCCCCTATGGGCCCGGTTCGGGCGTCGATGTGGTGGTGAGGGCCCTGAACGAGGGACTGTCGCGCAATCTCGGCCAGAATTTCATCGCTGAGAACCGTGCGGGAGCCTCCGGCACGATCGCCGCGAGTCAGGTCCTGGGCCAGCCCGCAGACGGCTACACCTTGCTGAGCGACTCGTCGTCGCACACCATCGTTCCTGCGTTGATGTCTGGCATGCCCTTCGACATGGCTCGCGACTTTCGCGGGGTGACGACGCTGATCGAAAACCCGCTGGTCCTCGTCACCGCGCCGTCCAAGGGCTATGCCCGCCTCGAGGATCTGATCAGCGCCGCCAAGGCCAAACCCGGTTCGATCACCTTCGCGTCGGCGGGCATCGGCTCATCGACCCACCTCAGCTCGGAGAAGTTTCGTCTGGCTGCCGGCTGGGATGGCGTGCATGTGCCCTTTAAGAGCACGACCGATGCGCTGGTCGAAGTCTCAGCGGGTCGGATCGATTTCGTCTATACCGCGCTGGCTTCGGCGATTGCCGGGATGAACGCTGGCAAGCTCAAGCCGCTCGCAATGTTGTCGCGGCGAGTCGACCCTCTGCCGGACGTTCCAGCGATCAAGGAGATTGTGCCCGGGGCCGAGTACAGCACCTGGATCGGTATCTTCGCCTCCTCGAAGACACCCGACGCCATCGTGCGTCGGCTCAATGCCGAGATCGTCAAGGTGATGCAATCGCCCGAGATGAAGACCAAGCTGGCGACGCTCGGCGCCGAGCCCTGGACCCTGTCACCCGAGGAGTTCGATCGTCTGCGCACCCACGAATTCGCCGACAATGTGCGACTGGTGAAGGCTGCGGGCATCCGCCCCTGAGGGCTTGGTCTTCCACCCCTGGCGGCATTGGGCGAATGCCTGGGACATCGAAGGGACCCCTCTAGCATGCGCGGGTTCTTTCGACGAGCGCGCCCATGCCAACCGATGCCCTTTCGCAACTCTTCAGCCCGCTGATCGAATTCGCTCGTTCGCACATCGAGTGGGCGGGGCCGCTCGTCTTCCTGCTTTGCCTGCTCGAATCGCTCGCGATCGTGAGCGCGCTGATCCCTTCGACACTGCTTTTGTTGGGCATCGGCTCTCTGGCCGCGGCTGGTCTGGTCAGCCTGTTGGAGTTGTCGGTCTGGGGCGTGGTGGGTGCCGGGATGGGCTACTGGGTCAGCTATGCGGCCGGACAGCGCTACGGCACCCGGATCGAGTCCTTGGGTTTTCTCGCCCGCCGGCCTGAATGGATCAGCCGCGGACACCATTTTTTTGAGCGCTGGGGATCGATCGCCATCCTCGCGAGCCGCTTCATTCCACCGGGTCGGGCGATCGTGCCACTGATGGCCGGCGCCATGGGTGGGCGGGCGGTCGGCTTTCATCTCGGCAATTGGCTCTCGGCCGCCCTGTGGGTGCCTGTGATGCTCGCCCCGGCATCGATCGGCGTGGCGTTGGCCGAACAGCTTGAGCAGGCATCGCCGCAAACCCGGTCGCTACTACTCATCGCGCTGGTCGTCGGCATCATCCTGCTGGTTCGCAGCCTGCGGCGTTAGAAGGAGGCCGCCTCCGGCTTTGCTTGGTTAGCCGCCTCGAGCCCATCGAGGAGGTTACGAGCCTTCCGGATCAGTCGATGACGATGCCGGCGCTTTGGATGATGTCCCTGTAACGATCGCGCTCAGCCCGCATGAACGTCGCGAATTCCGCAGGTGAACTGGCGACCAGATCCCCCCCCTGCGAATCGATGACATTGCGAACCCCCGGACTTTGAATCGCCCGCGCCACTTCCGCGCTCAATTTGGCGAGGGCCTCCGTAGGCAGGTCGCGGGGCGCGACGATGCCGTACCAGGCGACCGATTGGTAGCCCGGCAAGCCCGCCTCGTCCACGGTCGGGATATCGGGGTAGTGGCTGCTGCGCTTGGCCGAGGAAACAGCAAGCGCGCGCAGCTTACCCGAGGTGATCTGATCGCGGGAGTTCGGCTGCACGATCATCAAGCTGACCTGTCCGCCGATGAGGTCGATCAAGGCGGGATTACCACCCTTATAGGGGACATGCGGCATCTGTAGGCCCGCCATGCTCATGAACAGTGCCCCCGCCAGATGTTGGGAGGAGCCGTTACCGCCGGACGCGTAGTTGAGGGCGGGCGTGCCGCGCCGGGCCAGTGCGATCAGTTCCTTCAGCGTGGTGGCCGGGACGGACGGGTGAATCAGAACCAACTGCGGAAAAGTCGCGATGAGGCTGATCGGCGTGAAGTCTCTTTCGGCATCAAAAGGCATTTTGCGATAAAGGAGCGGGTTGATCGCATGCCCCATGGCCACGGTGTGAAGGATGTAGGGATCCCCCGCAGCCTTGGCGACCTGCTCGGCGGCGATCAGACCGTTGGCACCGGGGCGGTTCTCGTTGACCACTGGCTGGTTCCAGGCCTTGGAAAGGTGGGCGGAAATCCCGCGCGCCAGCAAATCAGTCGTGCCGCCCGCCGCGAAGGGAATGATCATGCGGATCGGCTTGCTGGGATACTCACCCGACTGAGCGAGCGTCGAGGCAAAGGGCACGAGCGCGCCGGCGATCAACGCGATCGATTGCAGAGCAAGGCTTTTCAAGCGGATGGGCATGCTGGTCTCCCGATGGGCGTCCGGATTTGGCCGCGTATTTACTGAAGGTGATAGCCGGATGGGGTGCCCTTGATCGTCGTGCGTTCGAGATGTCGGCGCTCCCCATCGTCATAGTCACCCAGCGCGGCGTGCATCGTGCATCGGTTGTCCCACATCACCACATCGCGTGCCCGCCAACTGTGGCGATAACAAAGCTGCGGACGGGTCGCATGTCGGACCAGGTAGTCGATGATGGGCTTGCTCTCAGCCTCGGTCATGTCGACGAAGCAGGATACTTTTTCGCCGATGTACAGAGCCTTTCGTCCAGTCTCGGGATGCACCCGGACCACTGGCTGGGCGATCGGAGGAATCAGTCGACGCGTTTCCTCTTCACGCTCGCGGGTCAGATCGACGATCTTGCGCATCCCGGTGTGGATGCCATGCAAGCTCTCGGCAAGTCGCTTCATGCCGGCAGAGAGCTGCTCGTACGCCCGCGTCATGTTGGCGAACATCGTGTCACCGCCCACCGGAGGGATCTCGACGGCACGCAACACCGATCCGAGAGCTGGCTGGAGCGTGAATGACATGTCGGAGTGCCAAAGGTGTCCGGTGTACTTGCCGTCGCCGGGCTTGCCGTCCGGCTTGGGCTCATTGGTCACCATGAGGAGCTCGGGGAAGTTCGGATGCCGGTCGCGCGGCAGGCTGTCGTGCGTGTCGAGATCGCCAAAGCGCCGACTGAAGGCGATGTGCCTCTCCTGGCTCAGGTTCTGGTCCCGAAACAGCAGAACGCCAAAGTCCAGAAAGGCGCGATGAATCGCTGCGAACCGATCGTCGTCCATGCGCCCGCCAAGATCGACGCCGATGATCTCGGCACCCAGACCGTAGGAAAGTGGGCGGATTTGAAGGCTCATCGATGATCTCCCTGTGGCGGCGCTTGCTCACCGCATCCTTTTCTGCAGTATAAACAGCCCCGCTCGCCCGTCAAAGACGGACGATTCCCCTTATCATGGGGACGGTCCATAGCGCTGCCGAATTGTCCCAGGATGACCCATGCCATGAGTGCTGCAAGTGCTTCTCCCCTGACCCACTTCGATTCGAAGGGCGAGGCTCACATGGTCGATGTGGGCGCAAAGGCCAGCACCCATCGCGTAGCCCTCGCGACCGGCCGGATCCGCATGCAAGCTGAGACCCTGGCGCTCATCCGCTCAGGCCAAGCCACGAAAGGCGATGTGCTGGGCGTCGCGCGCCTTGCAGGCATCATGGGGGCCAAACGCACGAGCGAGCTGATCCCGTTGTGCCACCCGATTCCGCTCACCCGAGTCACGGTTGGATTCGAATTGTTCGATCAGCCACCCGAAGTCGAGTGCCTCGCGACTGCAGAGACTGTCGGGCAGACGGGCGTCGAAATGGAAGCGCTCACCGCCGTGCAAGTGGCGCTCCTCACGATCTACGACATGTGCAAGGCGGCCGACCGCGGCATGGTGATCCACGAGGTCCGACTCCTCGAGAAGCATGGCGGCAAGAGCGGGAGCTGGGTGGCGGGATCGTGACGGACCGCATGCGACTCGCTACTTGAGCCAGCCGGGCAGTTTTTGCCCGTCACGTACGGCTTGGTCCGCAGCCGCTTCGGCTCGACGGATCGCAGGCAAACGATCCAGCACGGACGGGACCCGCGCGCGCGGGACTACGACCACCCCATCGAGATCGGCGATCACCAGATCGCCGCTCGCAACCGGCTGACCCGCGAGCGCAATCGGAAAGCCCACTGTCCCAGGCCCGCTCCGATGAGGCGAGTTGGGCGTGACGCCGATCGCCCAGGCCGGCAGCCCCACCATCCGAATGCCGACCAGGTCACGGACACAACCATCCGTCACGAAGCCGACCGCGCCGTTGTTGCGCGCCATGCCCAGAACCAGATCGCCCGTCACCGCGCAGCCCGTGAAGCCACCGGTTGTGACCATCAGGACATCCCCTGGCCGAACCTCTTTCAGCGCATGCACCAGCGCGAGGTTATCCCCAGGCCCGGCGTCCACCGTGACCGCCACTCCGCAAAAGGCGTACTGTTCCGCGATGGCAGGCTTGAGCCTGAAATCCAGCGCACCGCTCCCGCCCATCGCATCGACGACGAAACCGGTGGGGGTGCCCTTGAGCGCCTCGATCCATTGGACCGGCGGACGTTCGAACGCTTGGCGTTGGATCGGCGGGGCTTCATCAAGCATGGGGCGTCTTCCTCGTCGTGATAGGTTCCATCGCATGGTAGCCAAACTCGAAGCCTTATGGGTGCGGCCTGCCGGTCCGATGCGGGCGACCTAGAATCGGGGTTTTACCCAGGGAGTCGATCGATGCGAGTGGCCGTTCTTGGTACCGGAGCGATGGGGACGATCTTCGGAGTGGCTCTCGCCCGAAGTGGTGCTCAGTTGGTTTGCCATGACCGGCGCCTCGAGGTCGTCGAAGCGATCAACGCCACCGGCCTGCGGCTGAGCGGCATCAGCGGTGAACACTGCCTGCAGGTTCGCGCCTGCCTTCAACCCGAAGACATCGGCGCAGTCGACCTCGCACTGGTGCTGGTCGACAGTTCCGCTACAGCGCAGGCAGCCCGCGTGGCTGCCCGTTGCCTCAAACCCACGGGCTTCGCGCTGACGCTGCAAAATGGCATCGGGAATCTCGAGGCCCTCTGCGCGGCACTCGGTCCGAGCCGGGTCGCTGCAGGGATCACTTACAACAGCGGCGCCTCGATCTCGCCAGGCCATGCGCGGCACACCCACCGTGGCGCCACGATGATCGGCGAGGCGGCCGGGCCGATCAGCGAACGCTTGCGCGAACTGGCGAGCCGATTCTCGCTCGGTGCTGTCCCGATCGAGCTCTCGGATCACGTCGAAGGACACATTTGGAGCAAGTTTGTCCACAACTGTGCGATCAACCCGATCTCGGCCCTCACGGCGCTCAGACCCGGGGAGATCTGGCGTGACCGCTCGGCGCGGACCCTGCTCGAGCGCACGATCGAAGAGATCCTGAGCGTCGTGAAAGCCGCTGGCGTGCGATTGCCCGAAGCCGATCCGCGCGCCGAAATCCTGGAGCACTGCCGGGTGCGCTACAACCGCCCGTCGATGCTGCAACATCGCCTGGCCGGTCGTATGACCGAGATCGGGGCGCTCAACGAGGCGCTGGTCGCGAGGGCCCAGTCGCTCGGCATCCAGACGCCCGTGAACGAGACGATCGTGCTCGCGATCCGCGCGATGGAAGCCTCGTTGGGCGGGCGCGACCGCGAGCTTGACGAATCAGCGCTCGAGGCGCAGGCGATCAGACCGGTGGCAGAGCGGCCTCAGGCTTCTTCGTATTGACGTACCCGAAACCCACCACCGGCGCGCGTTGCAGGATGTCATACCCAATTAGCGCGCCTGCGTGAGTTCCCTGGTAACCAACACTAATGTCGGTCCCGACACGGGTCTCACCCTTGCCAAAGGGATAGACCGATAGGCCCGCCGCGGCGATGGCGTGATCCTCGCGCCGGCTCGACAGCAGCTTGGCGGTCAGTCCGATGTCACGGGCGCTCAGCCCACCGCCCAATTGCAGGCTCACACCGAGGAAAAAGCCAGTTTCGGCCTGAGCCGCCCAGGACGCGCAGGCGAGGCTGAGGGCAATCAAGGTTTTTTTCATGGAGCGTCTCCAGTCGATGAAGGCACGAAGGCGCAAGGCCTCCACAAGCTCAATTATGCGCCATCAGGGACAGCGTCAAGCCTTGCGATTCGTACCTTCACTGTCATGACGCAAATTTGCTCAGCCAAGGCCTGACCACCGCACCACCGCCCGCCGGTTCGCCCGACCAGGGTCAGCTGCAACCGCTACAGGAGGGCGACCAGACGTACTTGATCCAGATCGGCGTGCCGCCCACGGTGTTGGCATTCATCTGGATGCTCCGGTAGGTCGAGGCAGCATCGATGACCCGCTGGACGGCCGCGGTGGTGCTCGTGCCGCTGAGGACAAAGCGCGGGGTGCTGGTCACCTGCGCGGATACATCCCCGCTCGCAACCGACACGCCCTGGACGATGATTCCGTTCGGGATATTGAGGTTCAGCACTGGGTTGGTGACCGAGCCCGACCCGGCGAGAAGCGCCTGAGCGTTGGTCACCGCGGGCAGGCTGATGGCTGCCATCTCGGCCTGGGAGATGTAACCGCCACGGACCCTGAGGCGGACGGCCTTTTGCACAGTCCCGCCACCGTCCAGCATCTGGACCAGGATCGGCCGGGGATTGCCGTTGTAGAACTCGGCGGGCGTGGCGAGGCCCGCAAGCGCGTAGCTGATGGTCGGGATCGTGTTCACGCCGTTGGGCGTGTAGTAGTAGCCGTTGTTGTTGTAGCCCTTGACCATGTCGATCAGCGGCCGGGAGCAGTTGTTGTTTGCATCGCAGAGAAAGAACTTCAGCGTCTCGATCGTGACCGGCGAGCCACCCACCAGGACGGTGTTTTGGACACCCGTCCCGCCGAAGCCATCGCCGCCCGCTCGGAAGACCAGCCCGCGGACAGGGGTCGCGGTGGTGACCGCTGGGTCGTTCGTCCCATCGACCCGGGTCTGCAGGGTGATTTGCGAGGTCACCTGGACCGAAAAGGGCAGCTGATCGCCCGCCATGACGCACTGCCCAGCGCTGAGCTTGAAGGGCATGAGGAAGCTACCGACGTACTGATTGCCGGACTGATTGAAATAATCAAATGAGAAGACAAAGTTGTCGCTCGCGTCCTTGCCGATAAACGCGGGGTTGGTGAAATGGGCCGAAAGGCCGGCGAACCGCGAGGCCATGGCCTGTCGATAGGCCGCGGCATTCAGACCGGAGTTCAGGAAATCCGAGGCATAGAGCGAGGCGTCACTGGTGAGACTCGCGCTGGTGAACGAGCGGATGGCATTTGAGCAGGCGGCGATCGGCGCGGCCCCGAGGGATTGAGCCTCTGCCTGGGTGATCGGCAGCGCAGTCGTGTCAAGGCTTGCAAGGGTCAGCGTCTTGCAGGAATTGAACAGCTTGGTGCACAGCGTCGGGTTCCCGAGCGCATCGAACTTCACGTTCAACGCATCGATGACGAAGTCCAGACCCGTATGATCGGTCGCGAAGTTCGTGGTGAGCAGATCACTGGCGGCACTCACCGAAAACGCCTGGAAGATCTGGCTGAAGATCGAGTTCACCGCGCTCTTGGCGGCCGCCAGTGAGGCCAAGGTGAGCTGCGCACTTTGGGTGATCGAGGCCGGGTTGGCGTTGGCCGCGATCGCCAGCACCAGGGTGGTGAGGGGGTTGACCGGCACATCGGTCTGAGAGGCGCTGGCCATGTAGCCGTAATTGACCTTGCCGCCACTCAGTGACTGGACCTTGACGATGGCTGGATAGGTGATGCCGGAGGGCAGCGCCGACAGGTTGCCGTAGCGGTCGGCCGTGCCCAGGTAGGAGGTGCTGTCGACGAGACTGTTGACCGAGACGATCCCAAAGGCCATCGCCGCGCCATCGGCCGCCACGATCCCGACGAGTGGTCCGGCAGGGCCCGTATCAGCGGGGCTTCCCCCGCTACCGCCCCCACCACAGGCGGCAACGAGCAGTGCGCCGGTTAGACTCAAAAAGACAGCGCGAAACGCGGTGAGCGGCGATGCGCCGGACCGGATCACGGCGAGTGACAGCGTTTTCATTGCGGACCTTTCTGCCGAGGGGGCCTAAGCCAGGCAGGCCCGCGAGGCCAGGCGGGCTCGCAAGACCAAGCAGCTCGAGAGAAATTGGTAGGTCGTGGCGGACTCGAACCGCCGACCAACGGATTAAAAGTCCGCTGCTCTACCGACTGAGCTAACGACCCATGAGGAAAGCCCGCGAGTTTATCGCGTCTGACAAGTCTCGGTCAAACGCCGCAACTGACTGGATCCACTACTCCCGGACGACACGATGGTCGACCATCGGCCCAAAAAGACCATCGACCCGCAGCAGATCGTCTTCCGAGAGCGGCGTATTGCTGAACAAGCGGGTGACCAGCGCCTCAAGATCCGCCTGGTTCATGGCAACGATCGCCGCATGGTGCACGCCCCTGGGCAGCAGCTTGAGGGCTTCGAGCGGCATCCCGGCCCACTTGCCATCGACCAACACCTTCTGGATGAGCGCGCGAGAGGCGGGGTCCTCGAGCAGATCGAGATCGATGGCGGTCTGGGCCTCGTCGATCGACTGGGACTTGGACACGAGCGAGAGGTCGAAGGTGACCTGATCGTCCGGTGCCAACTGGGACCGGTCGGTCAGCTCAACGCCGTAAAGCGGCTCGAACGACTTCAGCATCATTCGCCTGGCCTCTTCCAGAAACGCGTCCTGGTGGGGACGCAGCATCTGCGCGCGCTCCTCCCGGGACTTTGCCGGGTCCATGATGCTCGGATCGGCAAAAACGGCATCGTAGACAATGCCCACGTCACGATTCAATCGGGACAGGTCCTCGGCGCTCAGCCCTTTCACGAAGGCCAGCGCACGACGGCCATGGTCGATGGCTTGAGCGCGAAGCGCATCCACCTGTTGCGGGGTCGATTCGGCTTCGAACCGGGCTCGCCAGGGTCGGGCGAGCGGGGTCAGCGACTCGGTCTGCAGCCGACCGAGCGAGGCTCTCCAGGCTGCGCCAAGCTTTCGCTCAAGCCCCGATTGAAGTTCGGGCGGGGTATCCCGCGCCTCCATCGCCTGCACCAGCTTCACGAAAGACTGGCTGCCGATCTTGAGCGCCCGAGGACCGTTCCTCAGATAGGTATCGAGCGCCGCACTCGCTTCGGGGCCATAGGCGTCCGCCACCATCGTCCGGATCCATCGGGTCGCCGCAGTGGCGCCCCCGCCGAAATGGCCTGCGCGCAGCTGGACGCCTGCTCCCCCAGCGGACAAGCGCAAAAAGCCGCCTTTGACCTTGCCAGTACTCGTGACCAGGTCCGCCGCGATTTGCTGCAGCATCTGCCTCGCCTGTGTCCGATCACTCAGCACCGCGGTCTTTGCCGCCGCATCGAACTGGATTTGCGACTGAGCGATTCTCATAGCGATTTCACCTCGCTGCAGTCAGTGCGGGCCGACGGCTCTTGAGGGTCCGATGCCGCCACCGCTGTCGCATCGCTGAATCGCTCGATGCGACCGTCGGGCGAGACATGGACATCGGCCATGCGAAGCTGCCGCAATGCCGAAACCGGCCCATGATCGATGGCGGCCTCTCCGGTGAAGCGGGCCGCGGCCGTCTCGTCGACCTCTGGTAGGGTGTTGTGGATCGCCCGCCGGATCGCGCGCACCCTCAAGAGCGCCGTCACGACAATCGACGCCATGAGCAAGCCCGCAGTGATGAGGAAGGGATCGATCTTCTGGAAGATCGCCTCCCAGTCCGGCGTATCCTCAGGCGCAAGAATGAAGATCGGATCCTTCAACCAGTCATAGAGCAGCACCCAAAGGTCAAGCAACAGATCCTGGACGATCAGCCAGCCCAGGACCGCAAGTCCGATATCGCGCAGGCGGATCAACACCGAGAGCCGCCCGTCGGCGATGATGGGCGGCCAGTGGTCGAACGGGGCAGGCGGCCGGTTCACCGTACCCCCCGATCAGGACTCACCCAGGTGCCACGCAAGGCCCGCGGACGAACCAGAGCGCGGGTGACGCCCGTTACTGCGGATAAGGTCTGGATCATCCAGAACGCGAGCGGGTACCAGACCACCCACACCAGATGCTTCAGCGCTCCTTTCTCGTAGCGCCGGTCCAGCAGGAGCGCCACACAGGCCTGGAAAAGGTAGGTGCAGGCGAGGATCGTGCCCCACCATTCGGGAATCGGGTCGGCGAAGGGATTGGCGATGCCTGCGGCCGTGTAGCCGACCCAGAGAGCCGTCGAGATCAGCATGGAAAAGGCCCACAGCGTGCTCACCACGAAGTTCAGCCAGACAAGGGCAAGCCGCCACGGGCCCCGCGTGAAGACATGACGGGTGATCGACAAGACCGCCTGCGCACCGCCCTCGGACCAGCGGACCCTTTGGCGCCAAAGTCCCCTCAGGCGCTCGGGCATCAAGATCCAGCAGAGCGCATGGGGTTCGAAGGCGACATGCCAGCGCGCCGCCTGCAGCCGGAGGGTAAGGTCCACATCATCGGTCAGTGCCGCGGGATTCCACATGCCGACCTCGACCACCGCTTGCCGACGAAACGCGCAGATCACACCGGATACCGTGAAGAGCGCACCGAACACCGTCTGGGTGCGCTTAATCATGCCCACCACCGACGAGAATTCTCCGACCTGCAATTTGCCCAGTAGGGTCGATCGATTGCGAATTCGGGGATTGCCCGTCAGTGCACCAAGTTCAGGATCGATCAGGAAGCGGCTGACGAACCAGGTCACCGCATGCGGGTCGATGAGCGCGTCGCCGTCGATGCACACCAGGATTTCTCCTCGAGCCATCTGCAGGCCCACATTCAAAGCCGTCGACTTACCCTGGTTTTCGACCAGATTGCCGATCCGCAGTTGAGGCATGGTCTGAGCGATGAGCTTCAGTTGCCTCAAGGTGTCGTCGCTCGATCCGTCATTGATCGCGATCACTTCGAGATGGGGGTACTGAACAGCGGCGAGCGCGGCAAGCGTCTCGTGAATCTGCTCGGATTCGTTGAAGCAGGGCAGGAGAATCGTGACGAGTGGGTAGCGAGGAAGCCGCGGCGGGGCGTCATGGCTGGGATGGCCCCATTCACGGATCCCATAAAAGATCAGCGATCCGGCGATCCAGTAACAGGCCATGACGAAGGGATAGCCAAAGCAGAACACGCCCATCCAACCCGCCATGCTGAAGAATTCGCTCATGGGTCTGCCTCGGATCCGAATCAGAAGCGAATCGGAAAAGTCTCGCTCGATACGGCCGGCGCGAGCCGCGAGGCCTCGGCGGGGTCGTCCAGGAATCGATCCGACGACCAACCGACCGCCGTCCCGCCCTGGGTCTGAAAACGACGAACCAACGATGCGAGACCCTTGGCATCCAAGGTCTCGGGCGCCTCGATCCACAAACCCACTCGACGTCGATCCGCCTGCTTGTCGAGCAGCCCGCCCGCACGCAGGGCGCCCACCGCCTGCTCGAGCGACGCCATCTCCGGCTGGGTTCGATAGAGCTGGAGATCGGTCAGATCACCGAGTCGCTCGCGCGGCGCAAGCGAATTCACGGTAACGAGCTTCAGCGTGGGCCGGTAAAACTCGACCCGGCGAAAGACCTCGAGCGCAAGCCGATCGGGAGCGGGCCAGGCCTGCGGTTGAACCGCCCGGCGCGCCGCTCGAACCGACCAGGTCGTCGAATCGACACCCTGTTGCGCCGATTGTCTCCATTGGGCAAGGATCGCCTGCTCGCGAAACACGATGGCATCGATGGGTACAAGTCGGCCGAGATCGTCGTGCAGCTGAAGGATCTGCTCAGCGGTAAGCACCTGACTCAGCGTGGCCAGTGCGGTGTCGGCGATCGGCATCGCCTTGGTGCGGGTCCGGATCTGCCAGGCAAGTCGGTTGAGCGCGTCGCCGCGCAGAGGCAGGACCGGACTGGGGAACCAGGACTGCACGACCTGAGTTGCGGGATCGACGACCACCGCATCCAGAATGACGCCAGTCACCCCGAGCACGAGCAGCTGATCGAGCAGAGCCCCCAGCCGGCGATCAAATTCGGCGGGGTCTGCCGACCAGATACGGCCCGGATCAACCCGGACGAGGCGTTGCGCGGCCGGAAGTCGATCGCTAAATCGCAAGTCGTCGAGCAGGTCGGCCAGGGTCTGGTTGGCCCGCGGGTAGTAGCGGCTGATCTCGAAGGGCAAGCCTGTCTCGCTCAACTCGTCTTGCAGGGATAGGGCAAACTGCAGGCCCTCCGATTGCATGACCTCAATGGCTGCCAGCGAATAACGACCGAACGGCCAGACGACCGCGCGGGGCTTGCGCCCGAGTTCGCGCACGAACAGGTCGCGGTTGGCGATCACATCCTGACGGAATCGATCCCGAAACTGACTAGCCGTTTCGTAGGTCTGGCTCGCCGGATCATAGGGGGCGGTCGTCACCGCGGGGGTCAGGTTGCCTTGGGGGTTGGCGAGCAGGCCCTTATGGTGTCGATAGGTGTGAGACGCGAACTCCACCAGACCGGACGCCTGCATCTCGCGGGCCTGATCCCAGCTGATGAAGTGTTCGCGGGTCACCGCTCGACCGGCATATTGAACCAACGTGCCAGCCGGCGCGTCGACCCATTCACCCACCAGCGCTGCCACGATCGGGATCTGATAGGCGAGTGCGAGTGGAAACACCCGGCTGTAAAGACTTGCATAACCATCGTCGAAGGTGATCAGGATCGCCCGATCGGGGAGGGGCTTGACGCCGCTCCTTGCCCGCGCGATGTCGTCCAGGGAGATGGCGGTCCAGCCATCGGCGCGCAGCTGATCGAAGAACGCCACCAGGCGATCAGTGGTCACCGAGTCTTCATCGAGATCGGCCGCTCGGTCGACCACATCATGAAACCCGACCGCGACGAAACGCTGCCCCGGCTGGGCCATCGCGACAACGGCCGAGAGACCGAGCCAAAGCCAGAGCGCCCAGCGCGACAGCGCACGGGTGAAAGGGGGCAGCATCATCAGAACCTCGACATCATCTGCATGTTCAGGATGACCGCAGACTCGGGCACACCGTCATAGAGCCGCCGGTTCCAGGCCGCCCCGTAGCTCAATTCGAAGCGTGGCCGGATCTTGAAGGTCTGGGTATAGGCCGCCTCATAGACTGGGCCGGAACCGTAACCCATCTGCCAGTATCGGCCGGCACCGACCGTCAGGCGATCGGACAGCGAGCGATCGTACCGCTGCCAGAGGCTCCGTTCCAGATTGATCAGGACGTCGACTGACTGATCACGCTCGGGACTGAAGTAAGGTCCGTCCGTGCGCGAGTTCGACGAACTGGAGAGCTTGGGCTGCAGGCTGATCTGCAGATCGGGGGCCGTGAATAGCCTGCGGATCAGCGAGAAGTCCACGACTGACCGCTGATTCGAGTCGCTGAACTGGTAGAGCCCCACGCGCCCCTCAACCGACGCGAGTTCGCTCCAGACGTAGGCAAGGCCCACTCGCGCCGCATTGGACGTGATGCCACGGGCGATCGCGCCGAGCGGGGTATCGCTCGCAAAACTGCTGTATCCGGCTGACAACGCCCAGTGGTCATCGACCTCGCGGCGGGCCTCGAACGACGCTGCACCCTGATCCACAGCGCCGGAGTTCTGCCAGAGGATGGTCTCGATCGAGGTATCGGCGGTACGGTACTGAGCCCCAGCACCGATGCGCTGTCGCTCGGCCGTGAAGAGCCCCCGGCTTTGTCCCAGCCAGCGATCCCGGGCGACGAACAGCCGCCAGGGGTCACTGAGGGGGGGGCCGTAGGCTCTCAGGCTGACGGCCAGACTGTCGCCCGGCGTGCGGCGAACCCGCTCGGCCGAATCTCGGCGAGTGACGTCAAACTGCAGCTCGTAACGATCCCTCGCGGCAAGCTCCTGCTGAAGGCGCTGAATCATCTCGTCGCTGGGATAGAGGGCGCTGAGCCTATCCAGGCGTATCCGCAGCTCTGCCCAGCGACCACGCCTGAGCGCCGCCTCGGCAAGGCCGACCTGGATCCCCGGGTCTTCCTCGTCGAGACTCTCCGCGATCCGGATCTCCTGATCAGCGAGCCGGGGCCAGCCCCGCGCAGCCGCGACGCTGGCCAGTGCGCTCCGAAGGGGTGGATGCGCAGGGGCTCGCTGCGACAAGGCGGTGAGGCGATTCCAGGCCTCTTCTAGCTCATCTGCCCAACTGCGCACGGTTGCTGCGCTGATCCGGGCCCCCAACCAATCCTCATTGGGCACCGGCGTCGGGACAATGCCAATGCGCCTCGAAGGCTCCGTCTCGATCGCATCGACCACGCGATAGGCGGTGCTCCAGTCTGCCAGATCCACGGCCGCATAGAAGAGCCCCCAGCGCGCCTCGAGGTGTTGCGGCTCAACGTCAAGGACCGACTCATAGATGCGGCGGGCCTCTTCGGGTCGCTTCAGGCCGAGCAGCGCGCCAGCCTCAGCGACCTGGACATAGATGGCAATCGGCTCACCTGCCAAGCGCATCGAGCGAACCTGATCAAGGCTTGCCTGCCAACGCTTGCGCATGAAGAGCGCAACGGCCCGGTCGCCCCGCAACTGGTGAGCGAGCGACGCATCGGCGCCGGAGGTGGATTGCTCCTGCGACAGCAGACGCTCGATTTCTGCGATCACCTGATCGAGCCGGGTGAAGCGTTCAAGCTGATGTCGGTCCGGGACCAGACCGGCACGGCGAATTCGAATGGCGGCACGATTGGCGAGCTGGCGAGGGGTGGCTAAGGCGGCTTGGTCGACCGCCCCATGGGCACCTCCCAGTTCGAGCAGCAGGCGGGCGATCGATTCGTGGAGATCCGCCCTCGCGGGCTTCTGGGTTTCTGCAAGGCCGTAGTAGCGCAGGGCGTCAAAACGATGGCCCCGCCGCTCTGCGACCCGGCCCGCGGCAATCAAGGCTTCCACGTCGCGCGGTTCGGCCTTGAG
>CAZAVT010000003.1:18312-27812 GCA_964488395.1 uncultured Burkholderiaceae bacterium
CGGCGCGCTCGACGTCGCCCACCTCGATCAGTGCCCGAACCACCGTCGCGGCGACATAGCCGGGGAGAGACGCCTCGGCCTGATGGGCGCGCCAAACCGAAACAGCCTCGCTGCTGCGGCCCGCCCAGCCCAGCACCACGATCAGGTCGTGAACGATCCGAGGATCGGACGAGGCCTGGGCCAGGGACCGGAGCCTGGAGATCGCCTCCTCGAATTGGCCTGCTCTCGCCAGCTGAACGGCCTGCTCGCGAGCGTCGAGCGACCAGGCGGTCGCAGGCAGGCCCGTGAGGCAGAGGAACAACACGACTGAGGCCCATTGAAGGCCCCGTCGCCACATGATGGATCGACCCATGCTGACTTTCAGCGCGTGATACCAAAAGCAAGATATCACGCGGGAGGCGGGCGATGCCGACAGGCATTGGCTACGCCGGCGCTGCGGCGACGGCGCTCAGAACCCTCAATACAAGTACTCTCCACCATTCACGTGGAGCAGTTGCCCGGTGACGAAATTGCCGCCCGTGGCGAAGTAGACGCAGGCGCGGGCAATGTCATCGGGCTGACCGATTCGACGCGCCGGCATCTGCTCGACCCGGGCCTGGGAGCGACGAGCGTAGTCGGGATAGTGCGCAAGGTCGCGCGTGGTGTCGATCAGACCTGGGGCAACCGTGTTGGCGGTAATCCCAAAGGGTCCGAATTCGACCGAAATCGCCTTGGCGAGCGCGTGCAGCCCTGCCTTGGCGGTGACGTTGTGCGCTCGGTTGGCCATCGGGAAGAAACCGTCTCGCCCCGAAATGTGGATCAAGCGGCCGAAGCCTCGCTCCTTCATGCCGGGGATCACCGTACGCGCCAGGTAGAAGGCAGAGCCCAGACTGGTCTCGAGCGTTCGTCGCCAGTCATCGAGACTGATCTCGAGAAACGGCTGGTGCAGCCGCAGCCCGACATTGGCCACCGAGATATCGATGCGGCCCAAAGTTTGATGAACGGTCTCGACCAGGGTCGTCACCCCATCCGGGGTAGCGACATCCGCGATGACCGGCAAGCATCGCCCACCCAGCGCCCTGATCTGGATGGCCGTCTCCTCGAGCGCCGCACTCGCCTCACGGCCATTGATGACCACGTCGGCACCGGCCTGTGCAAAGCCCAGCGCAATCCCCTTGCCGATATTCCTTGCGGAACCCGTGACCACCGCCACCCGCCCCGCAAGCGGCAGGTCTTGCCTCGAGTCTGGGTGGCCCGGTGACATCCCTTGCTGATCGTGAAGCTGCGGCATGATTCAGTCCACCTTGGCGCCAGAAGCCTTGATGACCCGTGCCCAGGCGGCAACTTCGTCCTTGAGCAACTGGGCAAGGTCCTCCGGCGTACCACCCATCGGGATCAGCCCCGCCTTGCTCAGCTGGGCGGCTGTGGCCGGGTCCTTTAACATCAGATTGAGGTCCGCATTGATGCGGTCGATGATCGGGCGGGGCGTTCCAGCCGGGGCAAATACGGCGAACCACACGCTCGACTCAAAGCCCTTCAACCCGCTCTCATCGATGGTCGGCAGATCAAGCCCGTCCAGCCGCTGCCGACTCGAGACCGCCAGCGCGCGCATCCTCCCGGTCGCATGATGCGGCATCAACGAAGAGGGCGGGTTGAACATCACCTGAATCTGACCCGCAATCAGATCGGCCATCGCGGGTCCACCCCCCTTGTAGGGAATATGCTCGATGCTCAGTCCGGCATCGGTCTTGAACTTCTCCATCGCCAGATGATTGGTCGCACCGTTACCCGATGAGCCGTAATTGAGCTTGCCGGGATTGGCGCGCGCGTAGGTGATCAGGTCGGAGACCGACTGAACCGGCAGCGACGGGTGAACCGCCAGCACATTGGGCGAATGCGTGAGCAGGATGACAGGCGCGAGATCGCGGACCGGGTCGTACCCCAGTTTCGAATAGAGCGAGACGTTGATCGCGAGACTGCTTGTGCCATTGAGCAGGGTGTAGCCGTCGGGGGCTGCCTGAGCGACGGCCTGGTTGCCGATGTTGGAGCCCGCCCCTGGACGATTGTCGACGATGACGGACTGCTTGAGGGTTTCGGACAACCGTTGCGCGACCATTCGCACGACCCGCTCGGTGGAGCCACCCGGCGCATAGGGATTGACGAGCTTGATGACCTTGGCGTGGGGCCAGTCCTGGGCCTGAGCGGACCCGGCAGCCAGGACGGCCAGGCTGGTCGCAAGTGCAGGTAGGCATTGAATCAGACGGCGAATCATCGGTCGCTCCAATCAATAAGGGATCTTGCTCATAAAAGGTCGGCTTGAGCGCTGGATCAGGTACAACGGCGCATACTGCTCACGAGCGACCCGTGCGCGCGTAATTCACCCTCGGTGTCGAGCGCTCGCAGGCGTGCGAACAAGGCGGCCGAGGCATCGGCGTCATACCCGCTCAAGCAGTCGTCGAATTTGTTCCGGATACGCGTTTCGTCGAACCAGCGGGCCGGCTTGCCCTGCGCAAGCGGAACAAACGCCTCGTGCGAGCGGCCATCCGGTAAATGGATTCGCAGCCGTGTAGGAAACTCTGCACCGTCACCCACCGTCGGGTCGGCAAACATGCTCGTGCGGTCGATCAGCTCGCTCACCCGCGGATCGTCGATCAGCGACTGGCGAAAGCTTGCGAGATTGAGTTCGCCCTCGAGGAAGGCCACGGCCAGGCAATAGTGCAGACTGAATTTGCCCTCGAGCCCGACCCTGGGACGCACGTGGATCAGCGGGGCAAAGGCCAGCTCGGAAACGCCCGCCTCGATTCGTACCGGCCATTGCGAGCCCGCGAGCTCACGCAGTTGCAGGGCGGCTTCAATCCCTGTGTGGGTCGCCCCGCAGGAGGGATAGGGTTTGAGCGCGAGCCCGTAGGGGGTCAGGATCTCGAGTGGCTCACCCCAGCTTGAAAGAGGCGCCGGATCAAATCCGCCCTCGCCTGAAAAGAGCTTCAGGTATCCATAGTCATGATCGAGTGCCTGCTCGCTCGCGTCATGACCCTCGCGCGCCAAAAGCGCTGCAAGCAGCCCGTTGCGCGCAGCGTATCCGGCGTGAAGTGGCTTCACCATGCTGCCAAAATTGGCCCTCAGGCCGCCCGCTGCAGAGGCTGCAATGCCCAAGGCTGACACGGTCTGGTCAGGCTCGAGCCGCAAGGCGCTCGCCACAGCGGCCGTCGCGGCCAGCGCTCCGAAGGTGGCCGTCGCATGCCAGCCCCGCCGGTAATGCGCGGTGTTCATCGACCGGCCGAGCTTGCCAAAGACCTCGAATCCGATCACGTAGGCCGTGACAAACTGCGCACCGGTGATGGGTGCGAGGGCCGCCGCCGACAGAAGCGCCGGCACCAGGACAGCCGAGGGATGCGCATAGGCCGGGTGATTGGTGTCGTCATAGTCGAGCGCATGCGCGCAAGCGCCGTTGACGAGCGCCGCATCCGTCGGCGAGAGCCCCGCTGCGGCACCTGCCACGACGGCGAGGCCCCCGTCACTGCCAGCCAAGAGCGTTCGCCGCAGGCTGCCCGCCAGCGGCTCACGAGCGCCTGCAAACATGCAGCCAACACAGTCGGTGATCGCGTCGACCGCGCGCGATCGCGCGAGCGGCTCGAAGCCACGGTGTCCCGCGTCCTGCACAAAGCTCGCGAGCGAACGGGCGATCGTTGTCATGGTGCTCCCAGGATCTCCGTGGGTGTCGTCCCTGTCGGACCCATGGGCATGGGAACCGAGGGGTGCCGCGCGAGTGTGAACCGCCTGCCAGCCGCCTGTCATCCGGCATGCTCCCCGAGCGGGCACACGGTCTTACAATATGAGATCGACTGCCGCCCTTTTTGGAGCCTCGCCTGCCCGTGACCACCCGATCGGACCGAGACCCGACAACGACGCACCGCTCCGGTACCCAGACGGTGGAGCGGGCCTCGATGCTGCTTCGCGAACTGGCGCTGCATGGCAGCTTCGGCTGGCGGGCCTCGGACCTGGCCGCGCACTGCGGTCTGGACCGTGCGACCACCCAGCGGCTGCTCGCTTGTCTGACCCGAGAGCGTCTGGCTCAGCAGCGCCCGTCGGACCGCCGCTACCTGCCCGGTCCGCTGCTTTTCGAACTGGGGCTATCGGTGCCGGGCCTCAACCGCCTGCAGGCAGCGAGCGCCGCCCCGGTGAGCCACACGGCGCAACGCCTGGACGCGGTCGCAACGCTCTATCTGCGCAGCGGCGACGACATCGTCTGTGCTGCCCGCGAGGGCATCACGCCGATCAAGGCCTTGAGCAGCGAGGTCGGGACGCGTCGCCCTGCCGTGATGTCGGCGGGCGGCGTGGCGATCATCCTGGCGCTTGAGCTCGAAGAACGCGAGCGGATGATCGAGCGCGGCCTCGCACGCGCCGGCCGGCAGGGCGAGGCGCGCCTGCGGGCCATCCGCCGCATGCTCAAGGATTCTGAGCGCGCGGGCTACGCCGTCAACGCAGGTCATGTGGTTCCAGGCGTACACGCTTTCGCGGTGGGCTTGCGCAACCCACAGGGCGAGGTCAGCGCATCGCTGTCGATTGCAGGGCCGGCGGCGGACTTACCCCTGGCCCAGTCCGAGACGATCATCCAGGTGTTGCGCGAGCAGGCGCTGGCGATCGAAGCGGCTCTGGGCGAGCGGCCAATCGGACCAATCGCTCACAATGTGACCTGAGGGTTCGCCAGGGGCTGGGGCAACACAGCCCGCTTCGCGAATAATCGGTTCTGACCCAGCCACCGGACCGATGACGATGAACGAACCCGGCGCGAGTGATCTGAACCATCCCGCCCCCCCGACGACGCCCAAGGACGCTAGCCCCGACGCTCGACCTGCGACCCTGCTCGATGAGTCCCGACAGGCGCCTGGGCTCGACGATGCAGATATCGAGCGGGCTCGCAAGCTGATCGGGACTTGGTTGCGCCGCGACGTTCACGCACCGGCGCTTTACGAGCCGATCGGCCTGCATGACATTCGCCGCTGGGCCCATTACAGCGTGGGTGACGACAATCCGCTCTGGAGCGATACCGAATACGCCAAGCGTTCGATCTGGGGCCGTAACCTCGCGCCACCGACCTTCCTCTACACAATTGATTCCGGCATCATCGCGCCAGGCCTCCCAGGGATCCAGTGGATCTTTGGCGGCGGACGCTGGGAGCACTGGCATCCCGTGCATGCGGGCGACACGATCACCGCCCGAGCCCGCCTGATCGACGTGAAGCTCAAATCCGGCAAGGCCGCGCCTCGCTACGTGATCCAGACCGGCGAGGTCCTATTTCAGAACCAGAACGGCATCACGGTATCGCGATACGAAGGGGATATCTTCAGGATCCCCCGCGCGAAGAGTGGGCAGGGTCTGCGCTATCGCGAAAAGAACCCCGAACCGCAGGTCTACCGCTGGAGCAAGGCCGAACTCGAGGAGATTGCCCAGGCCTACCGCAGCGAATACCGGCGAGGTCGCACGCCCCATTATTGGGAGGACTGCAACCCCGGAGACAGTCTGCCAACGCTCTACAAGGGACCTCTCACGCTGGTCGATATCGTCGGCTTCTATTCGGGGCGGCGTACCGTCTACCCGGTCCTGAAACTCGCCTTCCTCGAACGCGACGACCATCCGCGCAATGTTTACTACTCTCCCAGCAGTGGCGTACCGATGCATCCGGCCGCCGGTCACTTCGACGCTGAAATCGCCCGGGAAATCGGCATGCCTGGCGCTTACGATCAGGGCTGGCAGCGGATGAACTGGGCTGGACATCTGCTCACCAACTGGTGCGGCGACGCGGGCTTTGTGCGCCGCCTCGAGGGTCGTGTGACTCGCCCCAATCTGGTGGGCGATCTGACCCGACTCACTGGCCAGGTCGTCGATAAAACGATCGAGGACCGCGAAGCCCTGGTTCGCATCGAATGGTCGGGCACCAACCAGCGGGGTGAGCAAAATTGCCACGGAAGCGCCGAGGTGCGCCTGCCCTCGCGGGAGCTTCGGACCCTGATCTGACCCGCACCTTGCCTCATCTGATCGAATCGACCCAGGAGACCGCGCCCATGAAAGCCCGCCCACTCGAAGGCATCCGAGTCCTCGACTTCACGCATGGGGTAGCTGGCCCCTACACCGCCATGCTGCTCGGAGACATGGGTTGCGATGTCATCAAGGTCGAGCAACCCGACCGCGGCGACTCGGCTCGCTACATGAATGTCGCCGAGCGCTTCATGACCGATATCCCACGCGTCGGTGGTGACTATTTCCTGGCCGTGAGCCGCAACAAGCGCAGCGTCGGCATCGACATCAAGCACCCGGAGGGACGAGCACTCTGCCATCGGCTCGCCGGTTGGGCCGACATCGTGCTCCAGAGTTTTCGTCCGGGCGTGATGGAGCGGCTCGGACTCGACTATGCGGCCCTGCGCGCGCACAACCCACGGCTGATCTACGCGAGCCTGAGCGCCTACGGTCAGGACGGCAGCCTCGCCGACAAGCCGGGGATGGACATCGCGGTCCAGGCTCGGTCGGGAGTCATGAAGATCACCGGCACGCCAGGCAGCCAGGAGCCCATCCGCCCCGGGGCCTCGATGGCCGATTTCGCAGGCGGCATCTATCTGTATGCAGCCGTTGCGACGGCCCTCTTTCATCGGGAACGAACTGGCGAGGGCCAGGAGGTTCAGCTATCCCTGATGGATGCGACCATGAGCATGCTGATGAACTACTCGGTGGCGGTCATGGACGGCAAGGCTGAACTCGGCCCGGTCGGTTCGGGTCACCCTCAGCTGGTTCCCTATCAAGCGTTTGCCACGACCGATGGCCATGTGGTGGTCGCCGCCGGCACGAACAAGGTTTTCCGAGAATTATGCGTTTGTCTGGGCTGCCCCGAACTCGCCCAGGACGAGCGCTTTCGCAGCAACCAGAACCGGGTCCGTCACCGGACCGAGCTGATCCCGCTGATGGAGCCGCTCACGCGCTCGCGCTCGACCGCGCAGTGGCTCGAGATCTTTGATGCCGCAGATATCCCGGCTGCGCCAGTTTATGACCTGCCAACCGCGTTCGAGCAGTTGCGCGAGACTTCGCCGGACATGGTGCAAACCGTCGAGCACCCGGCAGCCGGGCCCCTGAGCCTGATCGGCGTTCCCTTTCGATTCAGCCGCACTGCCGGCGACATTCGACGGCCGCCGCCGATGCTGGGCGAACACACCCACGAAGTCCTGCACGAGGTACTCGCGCTCGATGAGGCGCGCATCGCCGAACTGCGCACTGCCAAGGTGGTCGGATGAGCCGCGCGGGTCCCGAACTGCACGCGCAGCTCGACCGAATTTTCGAGGCTCGCTCGGTCGCGCTGGTTGGCGTTTCAGCGAACGCTCGCAAGCTGAACGGCGCGCCCCTGCCGATCCTGAGGGTCAGTGGCTTTGCCGGCGAGATCTGGCCGGTGAACCCGAAATACGACGCCATCGACGGCCTGCCCTGCTACCCGTCGGTGGACGCGCTGCCCGGCTGCCCGGACGTGGCGCTGCTGCTTGCACCGGCTCGTGAGGTGCCTGATACCCTTGCCGCATTAGCAGCACGCGGATGCCGCTCGGCCGTTGTGGTGAGCTCAGGCTTCGAGGAGTTCGACGGCGCGCGGGAGCTGGTCGAACGGCTCCAGTCGGTCTGCTCCCGGGAGTCCATCGCGCTCATCGGCCCCAACTGCGAAGGCGTCTGGTCGGTCCGGAACCGGGTGATGCTCACGTTCGGGTCCGCTGCCAAGCGGACCGAGTTCAGCCACGCGCCGATCGCGATCCTCAGCCAGAGCGGCGCGATCGGCGGAGCCATTGCCCGGCACCTTCAGGAGAGTGGCACGGGTTGCGCCTATCTGGTCAGTGTCGGTAACGAAACGGCGATCGGGATTCTGGACTATCTCGAGTACATGATTGCGCGAGACGATGTGCGGGTTGTGCTGCTCTTTACCGAAGGTCTTCAGGACGGCAGCCGGCTGCTCTCACTCGCCGAGCGCGCCAGGTCGCGCGGCATCGTGCTGATCGCCCTCAAGTCCGGAAACTCAGCCCTTGGACGAGCAGCGGTTGCCTCGCACACCGGCAAGGTAGCGACCGATAGCGCGATCTATAGCGACGTGTTTCGACAGTCCGGGATCATCGAGGTGACTGGGTTGGTGGAGCTGATCGAGGCCGCCGAACTGTTCGCAAGCGTGTCGCTCCCACCACCCCGCGGCGATGACCGGGCGGGGGTCGCGATCTACAGCATTCCTGGCGGGACGCGAGCACTGACCGCGGACCTCTGCGAGGCCCGCGCGGTGCCACTGGCCGAATTTACCGAGGCAACCGTCAATGCCCTGCAGGCCCGCTTGCCAGTGTTCGGTCAGGCTCGCAACCCAACTGACATGACCGGGCAGCTGCTGTCGGACCCGGACATGTTCCACGAGACCCTGGATGCGGTCGCCTCCGATCCCCGCACTGAAGCCTTGATCGTCCAACTCGCCAACCGTGGTCCGGCCGATGCGCTCACCTACCAGGAGACCATCCGCAAGGCTGCGGCAGGCGCAGGGATACCGGCCATCATCAGCTTCCTGGGCGATGCCTTACCCGGTCGCGAGCGGCGGCGCTTTGGCGAGCAAGGGATCGCCTGCGCGCGCGATCCCAACGACGCGGTGCGATGGCTGGACTGGCTCTACCAGGCCCGGGCCGCAAGCGCGCTGCCGACCTGTGTACCGCGACCTTGGCCCGACCCCTTGCAGGGATTGTCGCGAACCGGAGCGGGTGATGTGGCCTCGCACGAGGCCCAGATGGCTTGGCTGCGGGCGGCTGGCATCCGGGTCGCGGGCTGGGCCCTGCTCGAAGCGGATCAGAGAGCCCATGAAATCTGCTTGGGCTTAAGGGGGCCGTGGGCGCTGAAGGCCCTGGCCGCCGATGCACTGCACAAGACCGAGCAGGGGCTGCTCGAGCTTCAACTGTCCACGAGCGACGAGGTCGATCGCGCCGCAGCGCGCCTGCGCGCCCGGCTGGGACGCAGCAACGCGACGCTGCTATTGCAGCAAATGGTTCCGGCAGGGGTCGAAGTCGTTGTCAGCGCGATGCGTAATCCCGACTTCGGCACGGTGATTGCGATCGGGACCGGCGGTGTGATGGTGGAACTGGTCGAGGACCTCGCCTATCTGGCAGCCCCCTGCGACGCGGCGCAGATTCAGCGGGCGATCGGCCGTCTGAAACTATCCCGCCTGCTCGACGGGTTCCGGGGTGCGCCGCCCGCAGACCGAGAAGCCTTGGTGTCGGCCGTTGAAGGGGTCGCCGGACTCGCCGCAGCGAGCGGCCTCGCGGAGATCGAACTCAATCCGCTGATCGTTCTGCCACGCGGGCAGGGCGCCATCGCGGTCGACTGGATCCTGAAACCCTGAAGGCGCTGGATCTCAACGAGCCACGGCGCCCTCAGGAACAGAGGACGTTTCAGTCGAGCGTCAGCTTCTGCTGATTGACGACCTGACGATAGACCTCGAATTCGGCCTTGATCTGGGCCGCAAACTCCTC
>CAZAVT010000003.1:27822-28085 GCA_964488395.1 uncultured Burkholderiaceae bacterium
GATGATGAGCGAGCCCGTATCCTCGATGCGCTTGCGGACCGCCGGGTCGGTCAACACCTTGCGGGTCGCGGTATTGATCCGGTCGACCACCTCGCGCGGCAGCCCTTTGGGACCCAGAATGCCGTAATAGGCCATGCGGTTCACAGGCTCGAGGCCTACTTCCTTGAAGGTCGGCACGTTGGGTAGCACCGCCAGGCGCTGCGGTGCGGCCACCACGATCGGCACCAGGCGATTCGCCTGGATGAAGGGCAGTGCCGAAGGCA
>CAZAVT010000004.1:0-19081 GCA_964488395.1 uncultured Burkholderiaceae bacterium
CGAGCTTGCCGTACATCCGGAAGTAGTTCTGGAAAGTGATCGAGGCGAGGGTCTGATTCTCCGCCTGGATCGCCGCGCCCTCCTTGGCCTCGACCGCCTGATGCAGCCCGTCGGACCAGCGGCGACCCGGCATCATCCGTCCGGTGAATTCATCAACGATGATCACCTCGCCGTTCTGGACAACGTATTGCTGGTCGCGGAAATAGAGGGTGTGAGCGCGCAATGCCGCCATCAGGTGGTGCATCAGGATGATGTTGGCCGGGTCGTAGAGGCTCGCACCACCCGTGAGCAGACCGAGGTTTTCAAGGATCTGTTCGGCTTTTTCGTGTCCGGCCTCGGACAGATGCACCTGGTGGGCCTTGCGGTCGACCCAGTAATCCCCGGGCGGCTCGGGCTCATTGGCCTTGGGCTCGGAGGCCATCGCGGTGAGCAGCGGTGGGACCTGATTGACGCGCTGGTAGAGCTCGGTATGGTCCTCCGCTTGGCCGGAGATGATGAGGGGCGTGCGAGCCTCATCGATCAGGATCGAGTCCACCTCATCGACGATCGCATAGGACAGACCGCGCTGGCGACGGTCGCTGGCCTCATACACCATGTTGTCGCGCAGATAATCGAAGCCGAACTCGTTGTTGGTGCCGTAGGTGATATCGGCTGCGTACGCAATGCGCTTGTCCTCGGTCGCCTGCTGCGACAGGATCACGCCCACCGTGAGGCCGAGAAACCGATAGACCCGCCCCATCCACTGCGCATCCCGGCTCGCGAGGTAATCGTTGACGGTCACCACATGAACGCCCTTGCCGGCGATTGCGTTCAGGTAGACCGCGAGCGTTGCCGTGAGGGTCTTGCCTTCGCCCGTGCGCATTTCCGCGATCTTGCCGTGATGCAAGACCATCCCGCCGATGAGCTGAACGTCGAAATGGCGCATGCCGAGCGTGCGACGGGCCGCCTCGCGGCACACAGCAAAGGCCTCGGGCAACAGCTGGTCGAGCGTCTCGCCCGCCGCATGACGGTTGCGAAATTCCGCCGTACGCCCGGCCAGGGCATCGTCGGAGAGCTGCTGAATGGCCGGCTCGAGCGAATTGATCGCAGTGACCGTCTTCCGGTACTGTTTCAGCAGGCGCTCGTTACGGCTGCCGAACACCTTGGTGAGGAGATTCTGGAGCATGGGTTACGCGCCGCGTCGGAACCGGGTCGAGACACCCGGAAAATTGAATCGGAAATCCGACGAGTCTAGCATGCAGCCTCCTCTGGAAGCCGGCAGCGCGAGACCCGCCCGAGCAGCTCGCCAAGCCTCGGTCTGGCTGGGCGAGACCGATGAGTACCGCTCGCTCGCTGCCCAGGCACGCCGCTACCTCGAGATCGCCCGCCTGCTCGCACAGATCGAGCCGCGGCAACCGGTCGACGTACTCGGCCTGGTCGACGGTACCCTGAGACTGGGCTGCCGTAACGCTTCGGAGGCCACCCGCCTGCGCCAGTATGAGCCCAGGCTCGTGGCGAAGCTGAGGCAATACGGCATTGCCGTCGAGCGACTCAAGATCCGGACGCAGCGAGGCTCGCCGAGCGGCCATCCGGCCGCGTGGCGCGATCAGAGCCCAGCCCGCGGACCCGTACCGGACACAGCCCTCGCGGCATTCGCCCGTCTCGCCCAGCAACTACCACCCGGACCGCTCAATGCCTCGCTCAAGCGATTACTCGAGCGCGAGCGCAGACAACGACACTGACCGAAGACCCCGCGCGTCGCGCGGGTGCTCGTGGGATCGTCAGAGCCGGGACATGAAGAGGCCCGCAAAAAAAATCAAGGCAAGTACCGCCGCGCCCGCGGTCAACCAGAGCGCAGCGCGAAGCAATCGTCGGTCCCGGCTTACCAAAAAGGCGATCAGCAGCCCGGCCAGGCCAGCGCCAGTCACCGCGAGGAGGATCCTGAATGCGAGCATGCCGCCGGCCGAGCAGTCCGCCGGCCGCTCAGGCTACGCTCCAGTCGAGGGCGACCACGGCACCCGTCTGGGGCGTCTGGGCGAATTGGACCCACTGCCAAGCGCTCGATCGTGCGAACAACTCCCGCAGCAAGCGGTTGTTGAGCGCATGGCCCGACTTGTGCGCCACATAGCGTGCAAGCAAGGGGGCGCCGGCCAGGTAGAGGTCACCGATCGCATCGAGAATCTTGTGCGTGGCGAACTCATCGGCGATCCGCAGGCCCTCTTCGTTCAGGACGCGATACTCATCCATCACGATGGCATTGCCGAGGTTACCCCCCTGGGCGAGACCATGTCCACGCAACACCTCGACCTCGCGCATGAAGCCAAAGGTTCGGGCCCGCGCCACCACCCGGGTGTACGAGGACTGCGCAAAATCGAAACTGACCTGCTGCCCCGTCGCATCGATGGCGGGATGACTGAAGGCGATCGAGAAATCGAGTCGATAACCCTCATAGGGCTCGAGGCGGGCGTGCTTGTCCCCCTCGCTCACCTCGACCGTTTCGAGGACCCGAATGAAGCGCTTGGGCACCGGCTGCTCGATCAGGCCAGCCGAACGAATGAGGTAAACGAAGGATGAGGCCGAGCCATCAAGAATCGGAATCTCGGGCGCCGAAACGTCGACCACGATATTGTCGACACCGAGACCCGCAAGGGCCGACATCAGGTGCTCGACCGTCGCAATCCGGACCTCGCCATGGCGCTCGTCGTGGGCCACCAGGGTCGATGCCATGCGCGTATCGCCGACGCGATCGGCGCCGACCCTGATCGAGACCGTCGGCTCGAGGTCGGTGCGCACAAACAGAATGCCAGTCCCCGGCGGCGCCGGCCGCAGGCACAGGTCGACGCGCTCACCGCTGTGCAAACCCACACCGGTTGAGCGCATCACCGAACGGATTGTGCGCTGACGAATCATGACGAGGCTGTCGAGGACGAGCGAGGGCGAATCAGAGCTTGGCGAGCATGGCCTCGGCGCTCGAGACTTCGAACTTGCCAGGCGCCTCGATGTTCAGTTGGCTGACCTTGCCATTGTCGAGCAGCATCGAGAAACGCTGGCAACGAACGCCCATGCCGCGCGCCGTGAGGTCAAGCTCCAGGCCCAGCGCCCGGGTGAACTCGGCACTGCCATCACCCATCATTCGCACCTTGCCGGCGGCCTTCTGGTCGCGGGCCCAGGCTCCCATGACGAATGCATCGTTCACCGAGATGCACCAGATTTCGTCCACGCCCTTGGCCTTCAGCGCGTCGAACTGGCGGACATAGCTCGGCACGTGCTGAGCCGAACAGGTCGGCGTGAACGCGCCCGGCAGACCGAACACAGCGATTTTCTTGCCAGCGACCAGATCCGACACCTTGAAGGCATTGGGGCCGATCGAGCAACCATTGCCCTCGACCTCGATGAACTCGGTCAGGGTCGCGTTTGGAACCGTATCACCTACCTTGATGGTCATTGCTGCCTCCTCGGCCCATGGATTGAGAAGGCATCATTCTACCGAGAACGGCAGACCGCTCGCCGATAAAGGCCGGCACCTCGCTGGGGGCGCCGCCCAGGCGGTTCGGTCCGACCTGCCGGGGCGGCGTGGGGCGCGAAGGCCTCGGGCGAAAAACCTCGCCCGAGGCGACCTCGGATCCACCAGGCTCAGGCGGGACGGATCAGTCGGCTTGCTTGCGAAGGAAAGCCGGGATGTCCAGCCGCTCGACCCCGCTCTGCTCCATCGCCTCGACCCGAGCGCGCGGCGTGCTCCAGATGTTGGCCTCGCCATCGACGCCATAGCCATTGGTCGCGATCAGTCCGTTGTCTGTGCCGGTGCGAACATGCTGCTGCACGAGAACCGGCCGGGCGGCAGCGCGGCGCCCGATGCCAGTGGCAACGACGGTGACCCGCAGGCGATCCTCCATGGCGTCGTCGAACACCGTGCCATGAATGATGGTGGCATCGTCGGCGCAGAACGCCTGGATCGCCTTGATCACCTCGTTGGTCTCACGAAGCTTGAGGGTCTGGCTCGCGGTGATATTGACGATCACACCCCGCGCGCCCTGCAGATCAACGCCATCGAGAAGCGGCGACGCGACCGCTTGCTCCGCGGCGAGCCGAGCTCGATCCAGACCGCTCGCCTCGCCGATCCCCATCATCGCCTTGCCCTGCTCGCCCATGACCGTTCGGACATCGGCGAAATCGACGTTCACCAAACCTGGCACATTGATGATCTCTGCGATGCCCGCGACCGCGTTGTGCAGCACATCATCAGCGCGCATGAAGGCGTCCTGCAGACTGGCATCTTCGTCCATCACATCGAAAAGCTTCTGGTTCAGAACGACGATCAACGAATCAACATGCTCAACCAGTTGCTCGATGCCCGCATCAGCCACCTGCATCTTGCGAGGCCCCTCGAACTCAAAGGGCTTGGTCACCACGCCCACCGTCAGGATGCCGAGCTCCTTGGCCACTTCGGCGACTACAGGCGAGGCGCCGGTGCCAGTGCCCTTGCCCAGGCCTGCCGTCAAAAAGACCATGTGCGCCCCTTGCAGCGCGGCGCGGATCTCATCCTTCATCGCCTCGGCAGCGCTGCGGCCAGCCTCAGGCCGCGCACCCGCGCCCAGACCGTTGCCACCGATCTGGATCTTGTGCTCGGCCTGCGACTTGGCGAGCGCTTGCCGGTCGGTGTTGAGCGCGATGAATTCCACCCCCTCCACGCCCCGTTGAATCATGTGGTTCACGGCGTTACCGCCGGCACCGCCGACTCCGATCACCTTGATCACAGCCCCTTCGACGTCGTTCTCGATCATTTCAAAGCCCATTGCGGTCTCCAAGCAGTCAAAAATTACCCATGAACCAATCTTTCATGCGGCGCAGCGTGTCCTTGAACGAACCCGACTGCTCCGCCACCTTGCGACCGCGCACGCGCTGCTGTCGGGCTTCCTCAAGAAGCCCGACAGCCGTCGCATAGCGCGGCGAGCGAACCACGTCCGAAAGGCCACCGGAATAAACCGGCAGACCGACCCGGACGGGCTTCAGAAAAATGTCTTCGGCGAGCTCGGCCACTCCGGGGAGCAGGGCCGTCCCGCCGGTCAGCACGACCCCGGAGGACAACAGATCGGCATGTCCCGATTCCCGGATCGCCTGCTGCACAAGCACAAGCAGCTCCTCCACCCGCGGCTCGATCACGGCGGCAAGCGCCTGCCGTGACATCTGGCGAGGGCCCCGATCGCCCAGGCCAGGCACCTCGATGCGCTCGGCGGGATCGACGAGAGCCTGCTTGGCGACCCCGTACCGCAGCTTGATTTCCTCGGCCTCCTGGGTCGGGGTCTGCAAGGCCATGGCGATGTCGTTGGTGATCAACTCGCCCGCAATCGGAATGACCTGGGTGTGCCGAATCGCGCCGGCCGTGAAGATCGCGATGTCAGTCGTACCACCGCCAATATCGACCAGCGCAACGCCCAGTTCTTTCTCGTCCTGCGTGAGCGTGGCGACTGCCGAAGCAATGGGCTGCAGGATCAGCTCCTGCACCTCGAGACCACAGCGGCGAATGCACTTGACGATGTTCTGCACCGCAGACACCGCGCCGGTCACGATGTGCACCCGAACTTCCAAGCGAACCCCGCTCATGCCGATGGGTTCCTGGATTCCCTCCTGGCCGTCGATGATGTACTCCTGCGGCCTGACATCGAGAATCTGCTGATCGGTCGGAATCGGCACGGCCTTGGCCGTCTCAATCACACGGGTCATGTCGGCGGCGCTGACCTCTTTTTCCTTGATCGCCACCATGCCGCTGGAGTTGAAGCTGCGGATATGACCGCCCGCGACCCCGGTCAGCACGGTGCGAATCTTGCAGTCGGCCATCAACTCGGCTTCCTCGAGGGCGCGCTGGATCGAGGCGACCGTGCTCTCGATGTTGTTGACCACGCCGCGTCGAAGTCCGCTCGACTCGTGCTGCCCTAGGCCGACCACCTCGTAGTGGCCATCGGGAGTCATCTGCGCGACGATCGCCACGATCTTGGAGGTACCGACATCCAGACCGACGATCAGATCCTTGGCATCCCTGCTCATGGCCGTGTTCCGCTTGCTCTGTTTGATTTCGATGCCGTGTCCGGCTGGGCACTGGCCACCCGGATCGCAAATCCCGCCGGGTAGCGCAGGTCCACCACGACCGGCTGACCCGATACTCGACGGCTGATGGCCGAACGCATCTGCAGCCATGAGGCAAGCCGCTCGGCCACGCCGACGGGCCCGTCGCGCCCGAACAGCAGCTCGGTACCGTCGGACAAGCCGACCCGCCAGGCGCGACGCTCCGAGAGTTCGACCATTTCGGGGTTCAGCGACAGGGGGACGAGTTCGCGCACCAGGTCGAGATAGAAAGCCTGCACCCGCCGCTCCTCTCCGTCCGGGCCGCTCAGGCGCGGCAACGGTCGGTCCTCCTCGACGTCAGCCGGATTGGCTGCGAAGGATTCGCCAAAAGTGTTGAGCAGGCGGTCACCGTTCCACAACGCAAACGGGCGATGTTCGTCCACCTCGACCACGAGGGTATCGGGCCAGACTCGGCGAACCTTGGCCATGCGCACCCAGGGATGGGTCTCGAACACCGCGCGGACCTCGCGCAAGTTCGCGAAAAAGAAATTGCCCGCCAGCTTGTCGGTCGCGAGATGCCGTAGGTTCGATGCCTGGACGTTGGTGAGCGTCTCAGCAGGTGGAGCGACCACAACGATCTGCCGGATCGTGAACATCGGCCGTTGCGAGAGCCACCACAGGCCGGTGGCGAGGCACGCCGCAAGCGCGGCCGCGAATAGGCCATTGGCTGTGGCATTGAGGACCCGCACGTCATGCCAGACGCCGCTCACGCTGCCACCCCCTGTCCAGTGGGCGAAGAGGTCCGTGGTTGGGCGAGCTTGAGACAGGCCTGCCCGAGGATGGCCAGGCAAAGGCTCGGATAGTCGAGTCCCGCAGCCTGAGCCGCCATTGGAACCAGTGAATGGGTGGTCATCCCCGGGTTGGTGTTGACCTCGAGCAACCAGGGTTGATCAGTGGTGGCATCGAGCATCAGATCAACCCGACCCCAGCCCTCGCAGCCCAACGCACGGTAGGCGCTCAGCGCGAGCTCGCGCACCCGGGTCTGCACCGCCGAGGCAAGCGGCGCTGGGCACAGGTAGACCGTCTCGTCGCTGAAGTACTTGCTGTGGTAGTCGTAGGCACCACCGCGGGCGCGAATCTCAATGGCCGGAAGCGCAATCGCCTGCTCACCGGCGCCCAGAATCGCCACAGTGAGCTCGGGCCCGCTCACGAAGCGCTCGAGCAGGACCTCGGCATCGTATCGGGCCGCAAGGCGCCAGGCCGCTTCGACACCGGCGGTCGTATCGACTCGGGTGAAGCCGATGCTCGAGCCCTCCCGACAGGGCTTCACAGCCAGCGGCAAGCCGAGTTCGACGGCTGCGCGCTGCGCCTCTGCCGAGGTGCGCACGATCCTGGAGACCGGGGTCGAAAGGCCCTCAGCGACCCATACGGCCTTGCTGCGCGCTTTGTCGATTGCAAGGGCTGACGCCAGCACACCCGATCCGGTATAGGGGATACCCAACAATTCGAGAGCGCCCTGAACGGTGCCATCCTCGCCGAACCGACCATGGAGCGCGATGAAGGCTGCGCTCACCCCAAGGCCGCGCAACTCGGAAAGGTCTCGCTCGGCAGGATCGAAAGGCTCAGCGGCAACCCCGACCGAACGCAGCGCCTTGAGCACGCCGTCACCGGACATCAGGGACACCTCGCGCTCAGCCGAGCGCCCGCCCATCAGCACGGCCACCCGGCCGAACCGGGCAGGCTCGGCGAGTCCGCTCCATTGGCCATCGCCCGAGCGCATCAGCCGTAGGGCGCTCATGCGGCGCGCTCCCTCGGTGCCGCAGGGGCGTCCGCCTCTGGCTCGAGCAGCGTGGTCCGCGACAAAAGCCCCGCCGCGACCGTGCCCACCGAGCCTGCGCCCATCGTCAGCACCAGGTCGCCATCGCGGACCGTCTCGAGAATGGCCTGCGGCATCTGGCCGATCTGCTCGACATAGCGGGGCTCGACGCGCCCACCGACGCGGATCGCACGCGCCAGGGACTTGGAGTCAGCCGCGACGATCGGCGTTTCACCCGCCGAATACACCTCGGCCAGAAGCAGCGCGTCGACCGTTCCAAGAACCTGGACGAAGTCCTCAAACAGGTCACGGGTCCGGGTGTAGCGGTGAGGCTGAAACGCAAGCACCAGGCGGCGACCGGGATAGGCGCCACGCGCCGCCGCGATCGTGGCACGCATCTCGGCGGGGTGGTGTCCGTAGTCGTCGACGAGCAGAAAGGCCCCTCCCGGTTGCCCGGGAACGGCGAGGCGACCATAGCGCTGGAAGCGACGGCCAACACCGCGGAACTCGGCGAGTGCAGCAGCGATCGCCTCATCGGAAACGCCCAGCTCATCGGCCACCGCAATCGCAGCGAGCGCATTGCGCACGTTGTGAACCCCCGGCAGATTGAGCACCAGGGGCAAGGGCCGTGAATCCTCGCGCAGCAGGGTAAAGCGCATGCGGGTGGACTCAGCCATCACGTCGATCGCTCGGAAAGCGGCGCCCTCGGTCAGGCCATAGGACAGCGTGGTCCGCGAAATGAAGGGTTGGATTTCGCGGACATTGGCATCATCGACACAGAGCACGGCTGCGCCGTAGAAGGGCAAACGCCGGGTGAACTCGACGAAGGCCTGCTTGAGGCGCGCCGGATCGTGCCCATAGGTGTCCATGTGATCAGCATCGATGTTGGTGATCACCGCGATCATCGGCGTCAGGTTCAGGAACGACGCGTCGGACTCGTCGGCCTCCGCAACGATGTAGTCGCCGGTCCCGAGCCGGGCATTAGCCCCGGCGCTATTGAGCAGGCCGCCGATCACGAAAGTGGGATCGAGGCCGCCACGAGCGAGCACTGAGGCCACTAGGCTGGTGGTCGTGGTCTTGCCATGCGTACCCGCCACAGCGATGCCTTGGCGCAATTTCATCAGTTCGGCAAGCATCAGCGCCCTGGGAACGACAGGGACCCGCCGCGCACGCGCAGCCAGCACCTCGGGGTTGTCCCCCGGTACCGCGGTGGAGACCACCACGCAATCGGCCTGCTGGACATTCTGCGCCGCATGACCGATCACGACCCGCGCGCCCAGGGCAAGCAGCCGGCGGGTGCTTGCCGACTCACCCAGGTCCGAGCCGCTCACGCTGTAACCGAGATTGATCAGCACTTCGGCGATACCGCTCATGCCGGCGCCGCCGATGCCCACGAAATGGATCTCGCGGACCTTGTGCTTCATCGCGCAAGCTCCTCGCAGACTTGTGCGATGGCGCTGGCCGAGTCGGCACGACCGAGCTCGCGCGCGCGCTCGGCGGTGGCGAGCGTCGATTCCCGCGTCTCGTCGCGCAGCAGGCTGGCGAGCGACTCGGCATCGAACGCCGACTGGGCGACCAGCCGCGCCGCACCGCGTTCGGCCAGAAAACGCGCGTTGCCGGTCTGGTGGTCGTCAACGGCATGAGGGAAGGGCACCAGGATGCTCGCAACGCCTGCGGCGGCCAGCTCCGACACCGTCATGGCGCCTGCGCGTGCAATCACCAGGTCGGCTGCGGCGTAAGCCTGCTCGATGTCATCGAGAAACTCCAACACCGTCGCCTCGACCCCAAGCTCGACGTAGCGCCGCGCGACTGCCTCAGCGCGGCCACGGCCAGTCTGATGAATCACTCGGGGACGCGCCTCGGGCGACAAGCGCGCGAGCGCTTCAGGTACCCGGTCGTTGAAGATCTGGGCGCCCAGGCTGCCGCCCACCACCAGCAACTGCAGTGGACCGCTGCGGCCCTGGTAACGCTCACGCGGCGGCGCGAGCTTGGCAATCGAGGCGCGTACTGGGTTACCGATACTCTGAGCGCCCGGCAAACTGCCAGGGAAGGCCTCAAGCACTCGGTCGGCCAAGCGAGCAAGGACCCGGTTGGTCAGACCGGCGATCGAATTCTGTTCGTGGACGACCAGCGGAACACCGAGGAGCGCCGCCATCATCCCACCAGGCAGCGCGACGTAACCGCCCATCCCCAGGACCACGGCTGGGCGAGTACGCCGCAGCGCCCGCAGGCTCTGCCCGAGCGACCGCAGCAGGGTCAGCGGCCACCATAGGGTCGTCAACAATCCTTTGCCACGAAGCCCGCCCAGGCTCACCGGCTGCAGCCCGATGCCATATCGGGCCACCAGGCTCGCCTCGATGCACGACGGATTGCCGAGCCGTAGCACCGACCAGTCGCGCGAGCGCAGCACCTCAGCGACCGCGAGCCCCGGCATCACATGACCGCCTGTGCCTCCCGCCATCACCATCAGCGTGCGGTTCATCCAAGCCCCCGCATCAGCCGACGATTTTCAAAATCGATCCGCAACAGGATCGCTACGGCAACACAATTGACAATGATTGCGCTGCCGCCGTAACTCATCAATGGGAGGGTGAGGCCCTTGGTCGGTAAAAGGCCCATGTTCACGCCGATGTTGATGAAGGCCTGGCAGCCAAGCCACAAGCCGATCCCCTGGGCCACCAATCCGCCATAGGGCCGGTCGAGCTTGATCGCCAGCCGTCCAATCATGAAGGCGCGTCGAGTCAGCCAGAAGAACAACCCGATCAGGGTGAGGTCGGCAACCAGCCCGAGCTCTTCGCCAATACTCGTAAATATGTAGTCAGTATGCGATGCCGGTAGATAGTGGAGCTTTTCGACCGAAGCGCCCAGACCCACCCCGAAAATCTCGCCGCGGCCCAGAGCGATCAACGCGTGGGTAAGCTGGTATCCCTTGTCCTGCGCATACTCCGGGCTGAACGGATTGAGAAAGGCCATCACCCGGGCCAGCCGCCAGGGCGACAGCCAGATGATCAGGGCAAAGCTCGTCCCGAGAACGCCGAGAAGCACACTGAACAAGCGCGCGCTGACGCCGCCCAGAAAGAGCAGACCCATCGAGACCGTCGAAATCACCACGAACGCACCAAAATCGGGTTGACCCATCAAGAGCGCGGCCACCAAGGCCACGGCAGCTCCGATTGGCGCGGCCCCCTGGATCACCCGCTTGATCACCTGCTGCTTGCGTACCGCATAGTCAGCCGCATAGAGGATCACGATCAGCTTCATCAGCTCCGAGGGCTGGAGATTGAAAAACCCCAGTGGGATCCAGCGACGGGCGCCCAGCACCATCTTGCCGATATGTGGAATCAGGACAAGGACCAGGAGCAGCACGCCCAGCCCGAACAACCAGATCGACCAGCGTTGCCATTGGTCAAGCGGGACGGCGAAAGCGAGGAGGGCGAGGCAAAGTCCGCAGCCGATCGCAATGAGGTGACGCACGAAGAAGTGCGAGGACGAAAGGCGTGCGAAACGGGGGGCGTCAGGCAGCGCGATCGAAGCCGAATAGACCATGACCGCACCCGTCACGAGCAGGATGCTCACGACCCAGAGCAGCGTGGTGTCCAGAGCCGGTAACGCGGCACTGCTCGCCCGGGAATCGGCAAGCCGCGTGCGAAAGCTCTGTGCGGTGGCGCTCAGCACAGAACCTCCATGGGGGCGCCCGCCTCATCGGCCAGGCGCTGAACGAGTGCAGCGAAGACTTCGCCCCGATGCACGTAGCTGCGGAACATGTCAAAACTCGCGCAGGCCGGCGATAGCAGCACCGCCTGGCCGGGAGCGGCGATCGACGCGGCACGCGCGACCGCGTCGTCGAGGCTGTCGCAGTAATCGATCGGGCGGCCGGCCCCGGCAAGCGCCTCCCCGATGAGCCTTGCATCACGCCCAATGAGGATCACTGCCTCAGCATGGCGGGCAACGGGCAGCACAAGCGGACTGAAGTCCTGACCCTTGCCCTCACCCCCGGCAATCAGTACGAGCGGCCGTGCCAGTCCCTCGATCGCCGCGACCGTAGCGCCGACATTGGTGCCTTTGCTGTCATCGAAAAAGTCGACCTCGGCCACCTTTGCGATCAACTGACAGCGGTGTGGCTCGCCTCGGTACTCGCGCAAGGCACGCAGCATTGGCGCGAGCGGCACACCCAGGGCGAGCCCGATGGCGAGCGCGGCCAGTGCGTTCTGCTGATTGTGGGCGCCCTGGATGCGCAGGGCTTCGGTCGGCATCAGACGACGCAGGACCAGCGCGTCAGACTCGCCCGCGTCGCGCTGAGCCCCGTCGGCCGCGGGATCGGCCTGGGCAAGCGCGAGCCAGTCGATTGCGCCATCGCGGACGACGCCCAGATCGCCCGGCTCGCGAGGCCGGTCCAGGCCGAAGCTGCTCGCGCGCCGGGTGGCGACAGCCGGGCGGCGGCGCCCGCGCGGCTTGTCCGGTACGCCCGGGCTCACCGGGTCCGGCAGGGTCGCGGGATCAGCCCGATTGCTCACCAGCCAGCTGGCAGGGCCGAACACACGACGCTTGGCGGCGCGATAGCTGTCCAGATTCACGTGCCAGTCGAGGTGGTCGGCGGTGAGGTTCAGGATGCTCGCAACGTCAGGCTCGAAGCCGTGGGTGAGCGCCAGCTGAAAACTGGACAGCTCCAGGACCCAGACGGCGGGCAGACGCTGGGTGGCCATTGCCTGCGTCAGCGCATCGAGCATGGCCGGACGGATGTTGCCGGCCGCAGTTGCCTCAAGTCCACCCGCCTCGAGGAGCCGGGTCGTCAGCGCGGTGGTGGTGGTCTTGCCGTTGGTGCCGGTGATCGCAACGATCCGGGGACGATAGCCTCCATCCCTCAGGGCCGCGATCGCCTGGATGAAGAGATCCAGCTCGCCGACCACCGGAATCCCGCGCGCTCGGGCGAGCTCGTGAAACCGTGCCGACTCGCCTTGCTCGATCGATAGTCCGGGGCTCCAGCACACCAGATCGATCCCATCCAACCATTCAGACGAGAAGGCGCCCCCGACGAAGTCGTGACGCTCGGCGAGCGAGCGCGCGGCGCCGCCCAGGCTCTCGCGCTCGCTGTGCCGGGTATCGGCCAGGCGCAGTTTCGCGCCCCTCGCCTCGCACCAGCGAGCCATCGCGCAACCCGACTCGCCCAGCCCCACAACCAGCAGGTGTCGGCCGGCCGGATCGAAGAGCGGCAGTTGCGCGCTCAGGCTGCCTTCGCTTGGGGTGGGGGTCGGGGTAGGCACAGTGTCTTTCCGTCTAGCGCAGCTTGAGCGTGGACAGACCAACCAGCACCAGCATCATCGTGACGATCCAGAATCGCACGACCACTTGGCTTTCCTTCACGCCACCGACCTCGAAATGATGATGGAGGGGGGCCATCCGAAAGATCCGCCGGCCTTCGCCATAGCGATAGCGCGTGTACTTGAACCACCCGACCTGAAGCATCACCGAGAGGGTCTCGACGACAAAGACCCCACCCATGATGAACAGCACGATCTCCTGGCGCACGACAACCGCGACCGTGCCCAGTGCCCCACCGAGCGCGAGCGCACCGACATCGCCCATGAAGACCTGTGCAGGGTAGGCGTTGTACCAGAGGAAGGCGAGGCCAGCCCCTGCAATTGCAGCGCAGAAAACGGTCAGTTCGCCGGCGCCGGGGACATAGGGCACCAGCAGGTATTTGGCGAAGACCGCATTGCCAGCGACGTAGGCAAACACGCCGAGCGCCGAACCGACCAGGACCGACGGCATGATGGCAAGGCCATCGGCGCCATCGGTGAGGTTCACGGCGTTGCTTGTGCCCACAATCACGAGGAAGCTGAGGGTAATGAATCCGAAGACACCCATCGGATAGGCAACGTTCTTGAAGAACGGCACGATGAGGTCGGCACGTGCCGGCAGGTCGACACTGAACCCCTCGGAAAGCCAACGACGGAAGAGCTCGAGCGCCTGCGCTTCGTTCTGGACCGGCACGGTGAAGGCGAGATAAACCGCGGCAAGGAGTCCGACCAGCGACTGCCAGAGGAACTTCTCGCGAGCGGCCATGCCTTTGGGGTCGCGACGCACCACCTTGCGATAGTCATCGACCCAGCCGATCAGCCCGAAACCCAGCGTCACCAGGAGCACCGCCCAAACGAATCGGTTGCTGAGGTCGGACCAAAGCAGCGTGGCCGCAGCAACACCGATGAGGATGAGTGCGCCGCCCATCGTCGGCGTGCCGGACTTGGCGAGGTGAGTCTGTGGACCATCACTTCTCACCGCCTGGCCGATTTTCATCGCGGCGAGCTTGCGAATCACCATCGGGCCGAACACCAGACCGATCAGGAGCGCGGTCATCGCGGCGAGCACCGCCCGCAGCGTGATGTAGTTGAACACCGAGAAACCGCGAATATCGCGAGCCAGCCACTGGGCGAGTTCGAGCAGCATCAGTGCGCCCCCGTGCCAGTGAGCGCCTGAACCACCCGCTCCATCTGCATGAAGCGCGAGCCCTTGACCAGGATGACGCCATCGGGCGGCAGCAAGCGGGCAGCGCGCAGGCTCAGCGCCTCAGATGACTCGAAGTGCTCGGCACCGGGACCGAAAGCTACGACCGACTCACGGCTGGCTGGCCCGATTGCAAGCAAGGCCTCGATGCCGCGGCTGCGCGCGTAGGCGCCGACTTCGGCATGCCAGCTGGGACCCTGCTCGCCGACCTCGCCCATATCGCCCAGGGCGAGGACCCGCACACCGGTACAGCCGGCAAGCACATCAATCGCCGCGCGCACCGAATCTGGATTGGCGTTGTAGCTGTCATCGATCACGCGTGCACCATTGACAGCGCGCTGCTCGGCCAGTCGTCCCGCGACCGGCCGGAAGGCCTCGAGGCCGATCCGGATTGACTCGAGGTCGACGCCCGCAGCGAACGCGCAGGCGGCCGCGGCGAGGGCGTTGCGAACGTTGTGAATTCCAGCGATCGAGAGCCGCACGCTCAAATGGTGAGCGCCGATCGCGAGTTCGAAGCGCTCGGGTCGGGCATCGCGACGAGCGCAGACGACCGGCCGGTGAGTCAGTGGCTCTTCGAAACTCGTCACCAGCCCGAATCCGACCACCCGTCGATCGCCCGCGAGTGCCCGCCAGATCGGCGTATGGGCCTCGTCGTCGACTGGAAAGACCGCGCAGCCATCGGGCGCGAGCGCGGCGATCGCCTGGCCGTTCTCGCGCGCAGAACCCTCGGCGCCCGCGATGAATTCCTGATGCTCGCGCTGGGCATTGTTCACGAGCGCAATCCTCGGCGCCGTGATCTGGGCAAGCCAGGCCATCTCGCCCGGATGATTCATGCCCAGTTCGAGGACGGCCAGCCGGTGATGCGCACGCAAGCGCAGAAGCGTTTGCGCGACACCGATTTCGTTGTTGTGGTTGCCGTGGCTCGCGAGCGTGGCCCGGTCGCCCGCTGCAGCACGCAGGATCGACGCGATCATTTCCTTGACCGTGGTCTTGCCGTTGGCGCCTGTCACTGCCACGAGCGGGAGATCGAAGCGGCCTCGCCAGCCCCGGGCGAGCTCACCCAGCGCTCGTCGACCGTCATTGACCGCGATCGCCGGCTGCTCGATGCCGGCGCGCCAACGCTCGAAAACCACCGCCACCGCGCCGCGCTCACGCGCACCGGCAATGAAGTCATGACCATCAAAGCGCTCGCCGCTCAGTGCGACGAAGAGACTTCCCGGCGCGATGGCCCGCGAATCGGTGACGACCGACGTGAGCGCGGGATTGGTATGGGCGTACAGACGGGCCTGACTCAGGCTGTCGAACGCGCCTCTCAGGGTATAACCCGTCATCGGCAGGTCGCGGCCGCGCGCAGCAAGCGCCCGACGGGCCCGCTCCCGATCCGAGAACGGCAGGCGCTCAGCACCAATCTCCTGCCAGCCCTCGTGGCCCTTACCGGCGATCAGGACCACGTCGGTGCTCTCGGCATCATCAATCGTCTGGTCGATCGCAAGCCCCCGATCAGGCTCCATCTGGGGGGCGCCTGCGGCCATCCCGGCCGCAATTTCAGCGAGGATCGCCTGCGGCGGCTCGCTGCGGGGGTTGTCGCTCGTCAGGACAACCACGTCGGCATGACGCTCGGCGACCGCTCCCATCAAGGGGCGCTTACCGCGGTCGCGACCACCACCTGCGCCAAAGACGCAAATCAATCGACCGCCCCGTTGCCGGGCAAGGGGCTTGAGCGCCTGCAAGGTGCCCTGCAAGGCGTCCGGGGTGTGCGCGTAGTCGATCACGGCGAGCGGCGCACCCGGCAGGCTGAGGCGCTCGAGACGCCCGGGCACCGGTTGCAGCTGCGACAGGCGCAGTAACACCTCGTCGAAGCGGCAACCGAGCGCCAGCCAGGCACCGGCCACGGCCAAGGCGTTGGCCGCATTGAACCGCCCCAAGAGCGGTAGCAGCAGCTCGGCACGACCGAAGTCTCCGCCGATCTCGATCTGCAAGCCCTCAGGCCGCTCGACGATGCGTTCGGCCAGCAGCTGTCGCAAGCGCGGGTGGCGCAGCACCCACTGCGGCTCGCCGTAGGCGATGGCCTCACACGCCCCACCCAGAGCGGCTAGCGCGGGCACGCTCAGCGCGTCGGCGGCGTTGAGCACTGCACAGGCGAGCCCCGGTTGCTCGAAGAGGCGCAACTTCGCTCGGCCGTAGGCCTCGATCGAACCGTGATAGTCGAGGTGGTCACGGGTCAGGTTGGTCAAAACTGCAACGGTCGGTTGAACGCCGTCGAGACGACCCTGGTCAAGACCGATCGAGCTCGCCTCCATCGCGACCAGCGCGGCGCCGTCTCGCTCGAAGCGGGCAAGCATGCGGTGCAGCGACAGCACATCAGGCATCGTCAGCCCGAAGGATTCGAGCGGTCCTCCAGCAAGCCCGTGGCCCAGCGTGCCGATCAGGCCGCAGGGCCTGCCCATCGCAGCAAGCCCCTGGGCGATCCAGGTGGCACAACTGGTCTTGCCGTTGGTGCCGGTGACGGCGATCAACTTGAGACGTTCGGCGGGCTCGCCGTAATACCGGGCCGCGATCGCTCCAGCGAGTCCGCGCAGACCTGGCACTGGCAGTCGGGACGGACCCCTGGCGATCGTCATCGATGGTGCGAACGCCTCCTGGATCGACTCGTCCGATTCGATGAGCGCCGCACCAGCGCCGCGGGCCAGCGCATCCGCCAGGTGCTCTCGGCCATCGTCGTTTTTGCCTGGCCAGGCAAAAAACGCGTCCCCTGGCTTGACCCTTCGACTGTCGCTCACCAGATCGGCGCCGGAGGGCAGCGTGTCCCTCAACCAACGGACAATCGCGTCGGCCTGCAGCTCAGGGCGATCAGTCGCCGGGCGCGCTAGGGCTTGGTCGACGGTCATGGCGGCGGGGTTCAAGGAGCGGATCTCCGCCCATCGGCGAGCGCCAGTCGCGCCGTGCTTTCTTCCCTCGCTCGCGGTGGCCGAGGATCGGGCTCGGGCAGGGGCAAGGCCATCAGCGGCGCGTCTGGCGAAACCCGCAAGGTGCGCAAGGTATGGCTTGTGACCCTGGAAAACAGGGGGCCAGCAACGGTACCGCCATAGAAAGTCCCGGTCGAGGGCTCGTCGATCATGACCGCGACCACCACCCGGGGATTGGAGGCGGGGGCAAACCCAACGAACGACGCGACGTACTTGCTGACGTAGCGACCATTTTCGAGCTTACGGGCTGTACCGGTCTTGCCGGCGACCCGGTAACCCGGCACCTGGGCCATGGGGGCGGTGCCTTCGGGTCCCGCAGCCATCTCGAGCATCCGCCTGACCGAGCGTGCGGTCGCGGGCGAAAAGACCGGCGTGGTCTGGGGCGACTCCTCGCCTCGCAGAATGGAGATTGGCACCATGTCACCGTCGCGCGCGAAGACCGAGTAGGCACGCGCCAGCTGAATCAGGGAAACCGACAGCCCGTAGCCGTAGGAAACCGTGGCATGGTCGACAGGTTTCCAGTTGCGGTAGGGCCTGACGCGACCGGCGACGGCTCCTGGAAAGCCCAGTTGCGGCGCCTGTCCCAGACCGACCGCGTTCAGCGTCTCCCAGAGTTCCTTGGATGGAATCGTCTGCGCGATCTTGACGGTGCCGACATTCGATGATTTCTGGATGACCTGTTCGACCGTGAGCGACCCATAACCCTTGACATCAGAAAGCAGGTGACCGCCGACGGTGATCTTGCCGTTGCCGGTCTCGATGACCGTGTTGGGGGCGACCCGACGGGTTTCGAGAGCGAGCGCCGCCGTGAAGGGCTTGAGCGTGGAGCCTGGCTCAAAGGTGTCGGTGATCGCGCGGTTGCGCACGCCCGGGCCGCCACGGTTGGCCTTGTCGTTGGGATCGAAACTGGGCCAGTTCACGATCGCGAGCAGTTCGCCGGTGCGCACATCGAGCACCACCGCCGCACCAGCCACCGCCTTGTGCTCGGCGACCGCCTCGCGAACCGCGTTGAACACATGCGACTGGATCCGTGCGTCCACCGAGAGCGTGAGATGCTCACCGTTTCTCGGTTCACGAATGGTCTCGACTTCCTCGATGATCTGGCCAAGCTTGTCGCGGATCACGCGACGACTCCCGGGCAGGCCGGTGAGCTGGGTATTGTGAGCGAGCTCGATGCCTTCCTGCCCGCGGTCCTCGATGTCGGTGAAGCCGACGATCTGCGCAAGCCGCTCGCTGGTCGGGTACTGGCGGCGGTACTCGGGGAGCTCGGTGAGTCCGGGCAGACGCAACTCCCGCACCCGGGCGGCGACTTCAGGCTCGACCTGACGCTTCAGGTAGGCAAAATTGCGGCCACCGCTCGAGAGCCGCGCGGCAAGCTCCTCGGGCTTGAGGTCGAGCAGCCGGGCGAGCGCAGCGAATTTCGGATGATCGGCGCTCAACTGCCGGGGATTGGCCGCAATCGCCGCGACCGGCAAGCTCGACGCGAGGACCGCGCCATTGCGGTCATAGATATCACCGCGCGAGGCAGGCAGTTCGAGGTTTCGCGCGTAACGACGCTCCCCCTGGCTGACCAGAAAGTCCTGTGATACGACCTGCACGTAGACCGCCCTCGCCGCGAGCGCGAGGAAGGCAAGGCTGATGAGGAGAATCAACAGGCTGGAGCGCCCTGCCGACAGCTCGGCGCCCTGCAAAGGATGAGCGACGAAAGCCGCTGACCGATGCGAGTCGGGCTTCATCGGATCACCGGTTGCGGCCGTCG
>CAZAVT010000004.1:19091-26042 GCA_964488395.1 uncultured Burkholderiaceae bacterium
GAAGCGGAGAGCGGTGGTGATGGGTTCGGACGGGGCGGGGCCCGCATCCCGGGCGGCAGGCTGACACTGGCGAGGCGGACATCGCCGCTCGTTGTGTCCCGGATCGCGTGCAGTGTGGCCTGCGCCGACGGGCTATCCATGCCCAGCTGATGTCGGGCCCGGGCATCGATCAGGGCAGCGGCAGCAAGCGAGGTCTGCTGGATCCTGAGATGGTTCCAGTGCGCATCGAGTCCACGGCCCGCCCCCTGGGCCTGCTCGAGCGCGATATAGGTCTTGCGAGCCTCGTGCTGAGAAGTGACGAGCGCCAGGGCAGAGACCACCAGCGCGATCAGCAGGGCGATATTCAGGCGGGTCATGGCGGCCGGGCTCAGTGACGCTCGGCCACACGCAGCACGGCCGAGCGCGCGCGCGGGTTGACGGCGATCTCGGCGGCATCGGCAAGCCGCCGGGCAACGGGGGTGAGGCGGGTCTGCACCGGTAGTGCGCCCCCTGTCACCGGATCACGAGGCGCGTGCCGCCCCGACTCCCGCGCGATGAACTGCTTGACGATCCGATCCTCGAGCGAATGGAAGCTGATCACGGCTAGTCGTCCCGACCGCGCCAGCCGCTCGCACGCGCTGACGAGTACTGCCGCGAGCTCCTCGAGCTCGCGATTGATGAAGATGCGAAGCGCCTGGAAGGTGCGGGTCGCCGGATCGCGGCCAGACGCAACATCCCGCTGGCGGCGCCTGAGGACGCCCGCGACCAGTTCGGCGAGCTCCGCGGTCGTGCTGAGCGCGTCAGCACCGTCACGTTGGACGCGCGCAGCAATCGCACTTGCAATCGGACCAGCAAACCGTTCTTCACCATATTCCGCGATCACCTTGGCGATTTCGTCACGACTCGCCCTCAACAGCCATTGCCGAACCGACTCGCCGTGCTGCGGATCCATCCGCATGTCCAGCGGCCCAGCCGCCTTGAAACTGAACCCCCTGGCTGGATCGTCCAACTGGGGCGATGAGACGCCCAGATCCAGCAGCACCCCATCGACTTCCTGTACGCCGCAGCGGTCGAGCACTGGGCCCAATTCGGAAAAGCGCGCGTGCTCGATCCGAAAACGCGGATCGGCCCAGGTTGCCGCGTGACGGACGGCATGCGGATCACGATCGATCGCAATCAGCCTGCCCTGCGGACCCAGCCGCTCCAGAATCGCTCGGCTGTGCCCGCCTCTGCCGAAGGTGCCATCGACATAGACGCCCGCCTCGCGGATCGCTAACGCCTCCATCACCTCGCCACACATGACGGGCCGATGTCCCATCCCCCCACCGCTCTGGTTCCTGCCCTCCTTCTCAGCGATCAAGTCACACCGACGGGAAAGAAAAACCCGCGACCGACTCCGGCATGCCAGCCGCAATCGTCTTTTGCTCGGCCTGCGCGAGCAGCGGCGCATCCCAAATCTCGAAGTGACTGCCCATGCCCAAAAGCATCACGTCCTTGGTGAGAGCGGCGGCATGGCGCAACTCGGGTGCAATCAGGATCCGCCCGGTCCCATCCATTTCGACATCGGAGGCACTACCCAAAAAAATCCTGACCCAGGCGCGCGCGCTCATCGGCAGCGCAGCCAACTGATCGCGGTACTGGATCCAGACCAACCGAGGAAAGAGCAGAAGGCAGCCTTCGGGCGACCTGGTCAATGTGAGTAAGCCTTCACATTGATGGACGAGCGCGTCCCGATGGCGGGTCGGAATAGTCATCCGACCCTTGGCATCAAGAGAGAGCGCGGAGCTGCCCTGAAACATGTCCCCTGGATCCTGGCTGGATACGCCCATTTTGAGGGCGTTTTCCCCATAAAAACGCACTTTGCTGCACGATTTCCCACTATACGCAAGCGCCCAAACCGGGTCAAGGCAAGCGGTTTAAGCGGTCGCTCAGGGGCTGGATCCGGGTGCACTGCCCGGCAGGCCGACGGGAATCACGCAGGATGACCCGGCCGGCTGAGGCCGTAGCCGACAAGGTGGCAGAGACAGCATGGACGGGCCCGAAAACCGGAAGTGCGGGGTGGATCTGTAGGCCGGATTCTGTGCGCCGGCGCAAACCGGCGTGACGACCATTCCTCTAGGCACGCGATTACTCGCGCGCTCAAGCCATCGACCCGTACGCTTGAGCGGACCACTCTGTGCGGTGCAGGCACCGCGCGCGTACCTATTTGATGTTGCTCCGGGTGGGGTTTGACGTGCCAGCCGTGTCGCCACGGCCGCGGTGAGCTCTTACCTCGCCATTTCACCCTTGCCGGCGGCATCGCGCGCGATGCCGCTTGGGCGGTATGCTTTCTGTTCCACTTTCCGTCGACAGCCGCCCGAAGGCGACCGCCGCCTGGCCGTTAGCCAGCACCCTGTCCTATGGAGTCCGGACCTTCCTCCCGCGCCGTCCTTCCGGACAGGCGCCGGCGGTCGCCCGATCCACCCCGCGGACGGATCCTACTTCCGAGACGCCCTGAAGACCAGCGGATCCCGATAAAAGGCGGGGTCCTGATTGCCAGGCCACCAACCAGGAATCCCGAGAAGCGGCAGTGGCGGCAAGGCCCTGGCCGCTCGCTCGGGGGCGGCAGTGTCGCGCACCCCGTTGTCCGGCCAGTCCTGCAGGATCGCCTGCGCCGCGAGTGCATCGAGTTCAGCCAGCGGACGGCCAGGATCGGCGTGAATCGCCAGGACTCTCGCGCAGATGGCTTTGTAAGGTCGAACAAGCTTTTCATGCAGGGCGTGTCCGACCACCAGCAGGCGTGCCTTCCGCTCCCAACACTGTCGGGCCTGCGGCTCGACGAACAGTCGTTCCCAATCGGCCTGCCGCAAGGCTGCGATCAGCGTCTGGTCCTTGCTCACCAGCACGGCGCCGCTCTCGTCGAACAAGGTCACCCGATCGCGCAGCGCCCCCCTTGCTGCCGACGAGTCGCCGCGATGAGGGGCCGGGCGAGCTTCTCCGAGCCCAAGCGCCTGCAAGGCGTTGAGCGCCGCACGGATTTTCGGGAAGGCGAGCCAGCACAGGGCATTGAAACCATCGTGACAGGCGCCCCGACCAGTGAGCCGGGTAAGGACTTCACCATGCTCCCAAATCCTGCGTTCGTAGCGCGCGGCGCCGGGCGAACCGTCCGGGGCAGCAGCTACGAAGCGCACAGGCCTCGCGCTGAGGGTGACAATCGCCCGCTCTGCAGCGAGCGTGTTCAACTCCGCAAGGGCAAGAGGCTCGCTCGCGGGGTCGCCACAGCGCGTCAACAGGTCGGCGATCGGCTCGCGCCAAGGCCCTCCTTGACCCGCCTGGCGACCCACTGCCCGTTCACCTCGCGCGGTGAGTCGACTCAGCCGACCAGCCGCCAGTGCAAGGTCTCGCCAGCCGCGAGCGGGACGATGCCATCATCGCCAAAGGGCAACTGCTCCGGGATCGTCCATGACTCACGGCGCAGTAGCACCCGATCACGATTGGGCGCGAGTCGATAGAAGCGCGGACCATTGAGGCTCGCGAACGCCTCGAATCGATCGAGCGCGCCCGCCTGCTCGAACGCAGTGGCATAGAGCTCTAACGCATGCGGGGCGGTATAGCAGCCCGCGCAAGCCGCGGCATGCTCCTTGAGGCGGGCTGGATGGGGCGCACTGTCTGTGCCGAGGAAAAAACGGTCGCTCGCGCCAGTCGCGGCTGCGAGCAGTGCCTGGCGGTGCCGCTCGCGCTTGAGCACGGGCAGGCAATACCAGTGGGGACGCAAGCCGCCCGTGAAAATCGCGTTGCGGTTCCAGAGCAAATGGTGAGCGGTGATCGTCGCAGCGATCGGTCCCTCCGCCTCGGCGACGTACGCCGCGGCCTCGGCCGTCGTGATGTGCTCAAAGACCACCGGCAGGCCCGGGAAGTTGCGCCGCAGCGGAATCAGCACCTCATCGATGAACCGTGCCTCACGGTCGAAGAGATCGACCGCTTGATCAGTGACCTCGCCATGAACGAGCAGCGGCAATCGATGCCGCTGCATCGCCTCGAGAGCTGGCCAAGTCCGCCGCAGATCGGTGACACCCGCATCGGAATTGGTGGTCGCACCAGCGGGATAAAGCTTGACAGCGTGGACGCACTCCCGATCGGCCGCAAGGTCGATATCGACTGCGCTGGTGTTATCGGTCAGGTAAAGCGTCATCAGCGGCTCGAATCTCGCCCCCGCAGGCAGGGCTGCGCGGATACGCTCGCGGTAGGCGCGCGCCTGGGCGACCGTGGTCACCGGCGGGCGCAAATTGGGCATCACGATGGCCCGCGCAAACTGCGCCGCGGAGGCGCCCACCACGGACGCGAGCGCCTGGCCATCGCGCAAATGCAGGTGCCAGTCGTCGGGACGAATCAGCGCGAGTTCGGCGGGCCCGGATTTCGGCAAATGGAGAACAGCGGAGGAGGTCGACGTATCCACGTTGGGCTCCAAGGGGGCTCAGGCGAGCCAGAGCACCCGAAAATCATTCACGTTGGTTCGCGTCGGACCGCTGACGATCAGCGAATCGACGGTGGCGAAAAATCGGTAGGCATCGTTATCGGCAAGCAGACGCCGGGCATCGAGCCCGAGCGCGACTGCCCGCTGCAGCGTATCCGGCCCGAACCAGGCACCGGCGTTGTCCTCGACCCCATCGATGCCATCGGTGTCGGCGGCAAGCCCCCAGAGCCCAGGGACCTCACGGGCCGCCAAGGCCGCCGAGAGCAGGAATTCGCTGCAGCGCCCGCCGCGACCGGAGCCCCGGACGGTAACTGTGCATTCACCACCCGAGAGGAGCGCCAGCGGGCGCGCGAAGGGCTGCCCATGCCGGGCAACCTGACGCACGATGGCGGCATGGACCTCCGCCACGTCACGGGCTTCGCCGGTCATGCTCTCGCTCAGGATCACAGCGGGTACGCCGGCCTCACGAAACACCCGGGCCGCCGCCTCGAGACTCGCTTGCGCACTGGCGACGATACGATGCTCGACGCGCGCGAGCCGTGGATCTCCAGGCTTGGGCGTTTCGGGTACGTCCCGTCGGGCGCCGGCTGCGAGCCACTGCGCCGCCTCAGCCGGCACGGTAACGCCAAAGGTCTTCAGGACCTCCTGCGCATCGGAATAGGTGCTCGGGTCGGCCGCACAGGGGCCGCTCGCAATCGAGGACAGGTCATCGCCCGTCACGTCCGAGATCGCAAGCGCGAGCACCGTCGCCGGGCTGCGGGCAGCCAGCCAGCCGCCTGCAATTTGCGACAGGTGCTTGCGAACCACATTCATCGCTTGAATCGGCGCCCCGCTCGCGAGCAGTCCGCGAGTGACTTCGCGCAGGGCCGCCATGGGGACCTGGGGTACGGGCAGTGAGAGCAGACTCGATCCGCCTCCCGAGATCAGCACCAGCAGAAGATCGTCCGGGCCACAGCCCTCGGCGGTAGCGAGAATTCGTCGAGCGGCGGCCTCACCGGTTTCATCGGGCACCGGATGCCCGGCTTCGATGACCTCGATCCTGCGGCAGTCCAGCCCATGACCGTAGCGGGTAATGACCAGCCCGCCGAGCGGCTGCTCGGCGGGCCAGTGGGCTTCGACTGCGGCCGCCATGCTCGCGGCGGCCTTGCCCGCACCGACCACGACGGTCCGCCGAAAGCGGACGATCTGGCTGGGGTCGGGCAAATGACCCGACAGGACTTTGGCCGGATCCGCCGCGGCGACCGCAGCGTGAAAACTCCGCAGCAGCAGCTCGGGCGGCTGGCTCACGCGGCCGCCCGGCGCGGATCAGTCTGCAAATTCACCGCTCTTTTTGATCAGCGGCTCCCAGCGCTTGATCTCGGCGGCCAGGTGATTGCGCAGCGCCGCCGGGGTGGCCTTATCGGCCGGCACCGGCTCGGTACCCAGGTCGGCAAAGCGCTGGATGATGCCTGGATCCCTCAAGGCCTCCTTGAGCGCGGCCTCAAGCCGGTCGATCACCGGCTTGGGCGTGCCCTTGGGCGCATAAAAGCCATGCCAGATCGAAACGCTGAATCCCTTCAGGCCCACCTCATCGAGTGTCGGGAGGTCCGGCAAGACCGACAGCCGCGCGGGCGAAGTGACCGCCAGCGCCCTCACCTTGCCGCCTTTGATCGCAGGAATGGTGTTGGTGGTCTGGTCGCAGAGCAGATCCACCTGCCCACCCATCAGGTCGGCAAGCGCTGGTGCAGTGCCCTTGTAGGGGACCGTGACCAGATCAGTGCCCAGCGCACTCATGAACAGCATGCCGCAGAGGTGTGAGGCCGAACCGATGCCCGCGTTTGCAAACGAGATTTTCGAGGCGTTTTGCCGCAGGTAGGGCAGGAACTCGCCGATGCTGTTGACCGGCATGCCCGTTTTCACGAGCAGGGTCATCGCGACCTCGTTGATGAGGCCGATGTACTCGAAATCCTCGAGCGGGTTGAAGGGAAGCTTCCGATAGAGCGTCGGCGCCGTCGACATGCCGATATGGTGGATCAAGATCGTGTAGCCATCGGGCTTGGAGCGGGCCACCTTGGCTGGGGCGATCGTGCCGCCCGCACCCGCAGCGGTCTCGACCACGATCTTCGCGCCGCCCATCGCGCGGCTCATCGAGTCGGCCATGCTGCGCGCCACGATGTCGGTGGGGCCGCCTGCGGCGAACGGCACCAGCATCGAGATCGGTCGGTTCGGATAGTCCTGCGCCTGCGCAGACAGTGCCACCGCCGAAAGGGTCAGGGCCCCGAGGACCAGACGGGAAAGTTGTCTCATGGGGTTGTCTCCATCCGTGATCAAAGGAGTCGGGTTTGCAAAAAAAGCGAGCAATGCTAACCCGAGATGGCCTTGGCAATCGCACGACCAACGTCGTCAGTGCGGGCCTTACCACCCATGTCAGGGGTACGCGGCCCCTGTTCGGTGACTGTTTCGATCGCGCGGACAATCGCGTCGTGGGCCTCGCGATGGCCGAGGTGATCGAGCATCATCGCCGCACACCAGATCTGGCC
>CAZAVT010000004.1:26052-27331 GCA_964488395.1 uncultured Burkholderiaceae bacterium
CACCGGCTCGAAGAGCGAAGGGAAGCGGCGCTCGGGATTGATGTTGCCTGAGGGCGCGATCGCAATCGTGCCGGTACACGCCGGTCCGAGGTCGGACAGGATGTCGCCAAAGAGGTTGCTCGCCACGACCACATCGAACCAGTCTGGGTTGCGGACGAAGTGCGCGGTGAGAATGTCGATATGAAACTTGTCCACGGCAACGTCGGGGAATTGGGCGCGCATCGCCTCGACCCGCTCGTCCCATGAAGGCAGCGAAATGAAGATGCCATTGGCTTTGGGGGCGGAGGTGAGTTTGCGCCGAGGACGCCGTCGGGCGAGTTCGAAGGCATAGCGCAGCACCCGGTCCACGCCGGTCCGGCTGAAGACTGATTCCTGCAGCACGAATTCCCGGTCGGTCCCCGGGAATACCTTGCCACCCACCGACGAGTACTCGCCCTCGGTGTTTTCGCGCACCACGTAGAAATCGATATCGCCGGGCTTACGGCCCGCAAGCGGGCAGGGTACGCCAGGCATCAATCGGACCGGCCGCAAATTGATGTACTGGTCGAACTCGCGCCGCATCAGGAGCAGAAAATCGCGTCATGCCCGCCTATCCGTTCTTTCCAGTCGGCCGGCATCATCGTGCCGTGCCGCTCGTAATAATCACAGCTCGCAAAATCAAAATGGTCGAATTGAAGCGCGATGCCGAAGCGGCTCGCTGCGGCCTCGAGCACCCGCAGACCCTCCGGCACGACTTCCTTGCCAATACCGTCGCCGGGCAACACCGCGATCCTGTGCATGGGTTTTTCTCGTCGAATCAAGGAAAACCCTATCGTACCGCGTTCACCCCGGCAGACTGAAGCGCGCCACGAGAGGGCGTCAGCCCCAGAACCCTCCGAAATCCCCACGGTTTAAGGCCATCGATTGGCCTGATCTCGCAAAGCCCTTACACTCGTTTTCAGCTTCGCGTTGCGAAGACCCTCATTTTCTTGGAGACCCCCGATGATGAAGTCCCTGATCAAGTCGATCGCCGTCGCTGCTGTGGCGGTCGCCCCCGCGATCGCGCTCGCAGGCCCTACCCTCGATGCAGTCAAGCAGCGCGGCAATCTGCGTTGCGGTGTGAACACCGGCCTCTTGGGCTTTTCGGCGCCGGATTCGGCTGGGCGCTGGACGGGTCTGGACGCCGACTTCTGCCGCGCCGTCGCGGTGGCCATCCTGGGCGATCCGACCAAGGTGCAGTACGTCCCGACCACCGCGCAGAATCGCTTCACGATCCTGCAGTCGGGTGAGGTCGACATGC
>CAZAVT010000005.1:0-1730 GCA_964488395.1 uncultured Burkholderiaceae bacterium
GACCTGCGGATTATGATTCCGTCGCTCTAACCGACTGAGCTAATGCGCCAGAACCGTCCATTATAGACCGCTCGCGTCGCCACCGTCAAATAGCCGTGTCGCTCGCCTCGGTAATGTCCGCGTTCAGAATCGAAACGGCTCTTTCGGATTGACCGTGAGGATGCGCCGTCGCAATTCGGGGTCCGGGACCCAGGCCGCGAGGCCTGCCAGACCATCCGGATAGCGGATCCGGTCCGAATGCGACACCCAGGGCCAGTCGCTGCCCCACAACAAGCACTGCGGCCCCCCCGCATCGAAGATCGCCTGCGCGAAGGGGCGCAGATCCGCGTGCGGGATCCGGTAGGGCGCGGACAGCTTGACCCAAACCTCGCCGCGTCGCACTGCGGCGAGTACCGTTCGGAAACCCCTGCCCGACACACCCTCAGGTTCGGTCGGGGAGCCAAAATGATCGAGCACCATCCGCACGCCGGAGCGAACAATGGGCGTGATGACGTCGGCAAAACGTTCGGCCTCGATGTAGACCTCGACCTGCCAGCCAATCCGGCGCAGGAACTGGAACAACTCGCGGTAGACGCGTCTTGAAAAATCCGGGACCTGGGCTCGCCGGATCAGGTTGAACCGCACCCCCACGACGCCCTGTTCAGCCCAGCGCAGCAACTGCTCGCGGTCGATCGCCGGGTCGATGTTCACGACCCCGCGCAGGCGTTGCGGGCGTTCGGCCAGCGCCTCGAGGAGCAGGCTGTTGTCGGTCCCATAAAAACTCGGTGCGGTCAGCACTCCGTGTGACAGCCCATGGGTCTCGAGAACCGCCAGGTAGTCGCTCGCACCCACATCGACATCCGGCTCGGAGTGACGCAAGGGGTCAAGGTCTGCCGCTCGCCGAGTCACGTGGGCATGGCAATCGATCGCGAGAATCGGATCGTTCATCGTCGATGGGCTCTTGGGATCAGCCCCCGGCCTGCTGCAACTGAAGGCGCCTGGCTCGCCGCCATAGCCACCATTGCGCGAGTGCAATCAGGCCGAAGAGCAACAGGATCAGTCGAGCCGCCGGGCCTGCGAAGAGCCCCAGCCACTGCCCGTCGGCGATGATCAGCGCCCGCCGCAGCGACACCTCGATCCGCTCGCCCAGGACCACGGCGAGGAGCAGGGGCGCCACGTCGAAGTCGGCCTTGCGTAACAGGTAGCCGAAGAGCCCGAACACCAACATCACCTGGATGTCGAACACGCTCGCGTTGATCGCGTAGATGCCGATCAGGCAGATCACCAGGACCGATGGTGCCAGGTAGGCATAAGGCGTGCGCAGCAGATTGACGAACAGTCCGACCAGCGGCAAGTTCAGAATGAGCAGGATCAGGTTACCCACGTACATGCTGGCAATCAGGCCCCAGAAAACGTCGGCGTGTTTGCTGATCAGCTCTGGGCCCGGCTGGATGCCATGAATCATCAGCGCCGAAAGGAGGATCGCCGTGGCCGGAATCGCCGGGATTCCCAGCACCGTCAGCGGAATCATCGCGCTGCCTGTCGTCGCATTGTTGGCCGTTTCCGGCCCGGCCACCCCGGCGATCGCGCCGTGGCCAAATCGCTCCGGATGGCGCGATAGCTTCTTTTCGACCGAGTAGGAGAGAAAGGTCGAGATCACGTGCGACACGCCCGGGATCGTGCCCATCACGAAGCCGATCAGGCTGCCGCGGGCGATCGGCATCGCCGCTTCCTTGAGGTCGGCCTTGCGC
>CAZAVT010000005.1:1740-23161 GCA_964488395.1 uncultured Burkholderiaceae bacterium
TAGGCCGCTGCGCCACCATGGCGACGGTGCTTTCGAGATTCAGCAGGATCTCGCTGATGCCGAACAGGCCGAGCGCCATCGCCACGAAGCTGACGCCGTCGCTCAGCTGGACGTGGCCGAACGTAAAGCGCATATGCGCGGTGATCTGATCCATCCCGACGGTCGCAATCAGCAAGCCCACAAGGATCATGATCGCGGTCTTGAGGATCGAACGGCTGCCGATCGAACTCATCATCAACAGCGCGAGGAGCATCAGAAGAAACTCGGCGGCCGGGCCGACATCGAGCATGAGCTTCGCGATCATCGGTGCGAAGAGTCCCAGGCCGACCACGCTGAGCGTGCCACCCACGAAACTGCCCACCGCGCAGATCACGAGCGCCGGACCTGCCCGTCCCTGGCGCGCCATCTGGTGCCCGTCGATGCAGGTCACGACCGACGCGGCTTCACCGGGGATGTTGAGCAGCACCGAACTGATCGAGCCGCCATACATCGCACCATAAAAGATGCCGGCCAGCATGATGATCGCCGAACCGGGTTCGATGTAATAGGTGACGGGCAGCAGCAGGGTGAGCCCTGCAAGCGGCCCGAGCCCTGGCAGGACACCCACCACGGTCCCCCAAAGGCAGCCCAGGAAGCAGTAAAGCAGGTTGTCCCAGCGCAGGGCGAACTGAAAGCCGTCCAAGAGGTGTTCGAGCATCGCGATGACAGGCCCGTCAGAAGAGGCCTGCGGGCAATTGCACCGCCAGCAGTCGCTCGAAGAAGAACCAGGCAGCCGCGGTCGCGAGTGCTGCCGCGACGATGATGCGTGCGAGGCCGAGGTCTGAATAGAGCTTGAGGAGCACGATCAGCAGCAGGAAGATCGACAGCTTATAGCCGACTGGCTCAAAGGCGACACTCGTGAGCGCGAGCGCGATCAGGGTGAACCAGATCTTGCGATTGCCGAGCGGTGCAGACGGCTCATCCTGTGGTGCGCGGTGGCGGTCGCGCCAGCGGACGATGAGGAGCGCGGCCGTGCAGGCGCCCAGCAGCACCAGTACAGCCGTTGGCAAGACGCCCGGCCCCGGATTGCCGGGGCTACCCATCGGCATGTCGAGGGCGAGCACCAGCAGTCCGAGCGCAAGCGCAAGGAGGGCCGCCGCAATCAGCGTCTCGAGGCGGGAAGGGCTCACGCCCGCTCCCCTGTCTGAACTCGGCGGCACCGGAAGGCCATCTCGCCCGAACCGATCATGGCTTGGCCAGTCCGATGCTCTTCAGGACGGCACCCATCGCCTCGTATTCGGTGTCGATCAGCTTGCGGAATTCCTGGGCTGTGCTCGCCTCGACCTCCAGGCCTCGGGCCTCCAGGAACTGCACGAATTTCTCGGAGCGGGCGGCCTTCTGGAATGCCGCTTCCAGCACTTGCAGTCGATCCGCCGGGATCTTGCGTGGCGCGATGATGCCGTGCCAGAGCGTTGTGACGGCCTCGGGGGCGCCGATGTCGGCGACCGTGGCTGCCTGGGGCAGTGTCGGATTGGGCTTGTTGCCGGTCAGCAGCAGGCACTTGGCCGTGCCGTCCTTGACATAGGGGAGGATGGTCGAGATCGAGCCGCCGTAGATGTCGACGTGGCCACCAAGGAAGTTCTTGACGGTCTCGCCCGCCCCGCCAAAGGGTACCGCGCGCGCCTTGGCGCCAAATTTCATGAAGATGCGTTCGGTGGCGAGCTGGATGGTGCCGCCAACCCCGTCATTACCGTAAGTGTATTTGTTGGGGTTTGCCGCGACATGCTCGATGAAAGCGCGGCCGCTGTCGGCCGGGAACGTGCTCTTGGTGCAGAGCACGATCGGGGCAGAATCCGCGAGGCTGACCGGTTGGTAGTCCTGCAGGCCGTAGGGGGCCGTTTGTACATGCGGCGTCATCGTGAGCGGGGCGTTCCAAAGACCCCCGAGCGTGTAGCCGTCGGGCCGTGCCTTGACGATGGCCGCCATGCCGATGAAGCCGCCGCCGCCCGCCTTGTTCGAGACGACGACCTTTTGCCCGAGGATCGGCTCGACCGCTTCCGCAAGCAGGCGAACGACCGTGTCGGTTCCCCCTCCAGGAGGGGTGGGGACGATGATCTCGATGGGCCGCGCGGGAAACTTTTCCTGGGCCAAGGCCATGGCGGGGATGAAAGAGCTGGCAGCGAGGCTGAGCGCCGCGAGCGTGGGCAAGAGCTTGGCATTCATCGAGGGTCTCCGAAGGTTGGTGCGGGTCGCGATGCGGATCAGGCATTGGCCGAGATCGAGTCTGGCACCGGCCCGACGTCGATCACGACATTTTGATGAGCGTCCAGGCAGGCGTGGCTACCCGGCGGCACAACGATGTGGGTGTCGTATTCCTGAATGATGATCGGGCCTGGGACGGTGCGCTCGTGCAGGTCGGTGCGTCTGATGACGGCTGTCTCGACGAGGCCAATCTGCGCGCCGAAATAGCAGGCCCGCCCGGTGAGTGGGCGATGACCAGCCGAGTCGGGCGCCCCGCCCCAACGCAGATCGCGTTCGAGATCACGTTCGACCGTGCCGATGCTGCGCAGGGTCACCAGTTCGAAGCCCCCGCCCGAGTCGCGGTAGCCGTAGGTACGCTCGAACTCGACTTCGAAGGCCTCCTCGAGACGATTGAGCGCCACTTGCCCCTGGGCGTCGGTGCTGAACGGGACCGTGATCTCCGAGGATTGTCCGCGGTAGCGCAGGTCGGCCAGAAAACGGATGCGGATGCGTTCCGGCGCATAGCCCTCGTCGATCAGGGCCTGCAACAGATCGGCGCGCATCGCGGTCAGCGCCTCGGCGATGCGAGGTCGATCCGGCGCGTCGGTGGGCGTGAGAACGGTTCGCGACGCATGTTGCTCGACGTCGGCGCGTAGCAGCCCATAGGCGCTGAAAACGCCTGGGGAGGGTGGAATCACCACCCGTCGGATGCCGAGTTCGCGGGCGACACCGACCGCGTGAATCGGGCCTGCGCCACCGAAGACCAGGAGTGCGAATTCGGCAGGGTCGCGACCTCGCTCAACCGAGACCGTCCGGATCGCCCGCACCATGTTCGAATTGGCGATCAGATGAACGCCGTAGGCGGCCTCGATCACACTCAGACCGCTCCCTTTCGAGCAGAGCGTTTGTTCGATGGCCGTGCGGGCGAGCGCCGGATCGACTTGCACGGAGCCGCCCGCGAGCGAGTCGCTCGCGAGATAGCCGAGCACCAGGTTTGCATCGGTGACCGTCGGGCGGGTGTTGCCCTGGCCATAGCAGGCAGGGCCCGGCGAGGCGCCCGCACTGTGCGGTCCGACCCGCATGGCGCCACCGGCATCGATCGAGGCGAGACTTCCTCCGCCTGCGCCGACTTCGGAAATGTCGATCACGGGGATGCGCAGCACATAGCCATTGCCGCGCATCAGTCGGCTGCTGATCGAGACCGCCGAGCCGACTTCGTACTCGGTCGCACGGAGGATTTCGCCCTCTTCGATGATCGAGGCCTTGGTGGTCGTGCCGCCCATGTCGAGCGTCAACACGTTGGGATAGCCGCAGGCCCGGCTCAAGCGCTGTGCAGCGACGACGCCAGCGGCCGGTCCTGACTCGATGATGGTGACCGGCTTGCGACTCGCCGCGTTACGGCTGATCAGGCCTCCGTTGGACTGCATGACCAGAACCGGGGCGCGAACCCCTGCCTGATCGAGCTCGGCTCGAAGGCTGTTGAGATAGCGTTCGATCAGCGGCGCGACATAGGCATTGACCACGGTCGTGCTGGTCCGCTCGAACTCGAGCATCTCGGGCAGGACCTCGTGGGAAAGCGACAGGGTCAGCTCGGGTAGCGCCGCCTTGATTCGCTCGGCGGCGAGTCGTTCATGGCGGCCGTCGCGATAGGCGTGGAGCAGGCTGATCGCGACCGACTCGAATCGACCTGCGGCTAGTTGCGCCACCACGCGTTCGAGCGCTGGTTCATCCGGCTCGACCAGGACCTCGCCCCTGGCCGAGAGGCGCTCGCGCAGTTCGAAGCGGTCGCGACGGCGGACCAGTGGCTCGGGTTTTGCCCAGCCGAGATCGTAGGACATCGGGATCCGGATTCGACGAAGCTCGAGCACGTCACGGAATCCCTCGGTCGTCACGAGCGCGGTTCGCGCACCTTTGCGCTCCAGGATCGCGTTGGTCGCAACCGTGGTCGCGTGAATCACCTCAGCGATCTGCTGAGGGTCGAGCGACTGGGCTTGGCAGAACTGCGCGATCCCGGTGACGATCGCCCGGGAGAAAGCGGCGGGAGTCGACGGGATCTTGAGCTTGTGGAGCGCCCCATCGGGCATCAGGAAAACCAGATCAGTGAAAGTTCCACCGATGTCGACGCCGATCTGAACGCCCGGTTCCCTCATGAGCGCAACCCCAGCTGGTTTCGGAGGTGTGCGGTCGCTGCCTCATCCACGCGTTCCGCGGTCAGGTCAATCACCACCCCGTATCGGTCGCGGGCCGCCTCGACGGATACCTTGCCTTCCAGCACATCGTCCAGAACCTTGACGGGGGGGCGCAACAAAGGGTTTCCAAAGCCCCCGCCGCCAGCCGTCTGGTGGGTGAAGACCTGATCGTTGCTGAGGCTTCGGGTGAATTTGGTGGGCCATTGCTCGAGTGCCCCGTCCCTCGCTTGGCTGAGATTGGTCGACGGCGCGCCAGGCTGGCCACCGGCCAGGCCAAAGGGCGGGAACCGCCGCCGGTCCGAGCGCAGCTGAAAACTGGCGCGTTCGCCCAGAAAACGCATCTGCCGGGTCACGCCGAGACCACCGCGCCACTGGCCAGGGCCGCCGCTGTCGCGGGTCAGTTCGTACCGCTCGACCCGGATCGGCGCGGTGTTCTCGATCATCTCGATCGGCGCATTGCTGATGTTGGCGGCGGGATTGGCGACGCCGTCCACGCCCTCGCGCCCCTGTCCCGCGCCCCAGGCGCCCATGATCGCCTCCCGAAACAAGCTGAAGCGGCCCTGACGGTCGGTTGCGCCAATGCTGTAACTGGTGGTCCCACCCTCGCCCGGAGCGCGCGGAGCGTCCGGTTTGGCCTGGGCGAGCGCGCCAAAACAGGCGTCGATGAGCCGAAATCCGCTCACCCCGCGTGCGGCGACTGCACGAGGCCGTCGCGGGTTGAACAGGCTGCCTTCGGGTGCGACCACCCGGATCGGACGCATGAATCCGGCGTTGTTCGGTGCATCGGAGTCCATCACGGCGCGGACGGCGAAATAAACTGCCGATCGCGCAAACGAGAGGGTCGAATTGATCGCCCCGCGGACCTCCGGGGAACTGCCGGTCAGGTCGGCTTCGAGTTCATCGCCGCGCACTCGCAAGGTCACCTGTACGCGCACGGGCTGGGCCGGATCGATGCCGTCGTCGTCGAGGTGATCGACCCAGGTGTAGTCGCCATCGGGCAGTGCCCGGATCGTGCGCCGAGCCTCGCGTTCCGAGTAATCGAGCAGGGCATCGAAATAGCGCTCGAGGACGTCGGCCCCGTACTTGTCGGCGAGCGCCCGGATGCCCCGGTCAGCGATCCTGCAGGCAGCGACTTGGGCCTGCAAGTCCCCGATCACCGTCCGCGGCACCCGCACATTGCGTTCGAGGATCTTGAGCAGCGTCTGGTTGGGCACATGCCGTTCGTACAGCTTGATGATCGGGATCTGCAGACCTTCCTGGAAGATCTCGGTCGAGTCGGCGGCACTCGAACCTGGCACACGACCACCCATATCGTTGTGGTGGGCCACCATCACGGCATAGCCGAGCAAACGCTCGCCTGAGAAGATCGGCTGAAACACAAAGATATCGGGCAGGTGCATGCCCCCCTGGTAGGGATCGTTGAAGGCGACCATGTCGCCTGGCGCCAGCGTGTTGCCATATTCGTCGAGGACTGCCTGCATCGCATCCGGGATCGAACCGAGGTGAAGCGGCAGGCTCAAGCCTTGCGCGATCAGTCGGCCGTGACGATCGCAGAGCGCGCTCGAGATATCCATCGTGTCCTTCATGATCGACGAGTACGCGACTCGGACCACGGTGAGGACCATCTCGTCGACGCCCGAGCCGATGGCGTTATTGCCGAGTTCGAGGCGGACTGGGTCGACCCCAGGCACGCTAGGCGATGAGGATGTCACGGGGCGAGGGCCTGTGTTTGAGGGATCCGGCTGATCGGAGCGACGGATGATTCAGGGCGCGGGACGCGCGACGATCGAGACCTGACCGTCGCCGTATTTGCGGCGCAACTGCTCGGCGGTCGAATGGCGCTGCTCGAGCGCTTCAAGCGCCGGCAGGCCCATGATCTCGTTCAACTCTTCGAAGGACACGGCGAGGTCCTCGCGCTCGATGACTTCGCCCCGTTCGAGCCCCTGGTGGAGCGCCCGCAGGCCCTGGATCATGCCTTGCAGCGCGCAGGCGGTGAGCATTCTCGGATAGATCACGACTGCAACCCCGAGTGCCTCGAGCTCACGGGCACTGAGCAGCGGCGTGGTCGAGCGCCGTCGGATGCCGAAACCCATATTCACGCAGACGGGTTTTGACACATTGCGGCAAACGAGCTCGATCTGCTCTTGGGTGAGCAGTGCATCGGCAAATAGCAGGTCCGCGCCAGCCTCGGCATAGCGGTTGAGCCGATCGATCACCTCGCCGATCCCGTGGGTGGCGAGCGTGTCGGTCCGCGACTTGATCACGAAGGCCGGATCTCGACGTGCCTCGGCGGCTGCCCGTATCTTCTCCGCCATCTCCTCGGCCGGAATCACTTCCTTGCCACGCATGTGGCCACAGCGCTTGGGCCAGACCTGGTCCTCGATCATCATCCCGGCGGCGCCGGCCGATTCCATGGCGCGCTGCGTGAAGTGCACATTGACCGCATTGCCGTAGCCGGTATCTGCGTCGGCGAGGATTGCGAGTTCGGTACACGAAGCCAGGGCGCGGATCGCGGCGACGTTCTCCTCGAGGCCCATCAGCCCCACATCGGGCAGCCCGAGCCGGCTCTCACTGATACCGCTGCCGGTTGCGAAGGCGACCTCGTAGCCCGCATGCTCGAGGAGGCGCGCGCTGAATCCGTCGAAGGCCGCGGGCATGATGGTGATCCCTGGCGAATGGATCGCCTCGCGCAGGCGTTGGGCTCGGGTAGGCATGCTCTTTTCGTCTCCTCGCAAGGCATGGCCGGTTTGTTGTGCCCTCCATTGTAGGCATTGCCGACTTCGCAGGGAAGACGGGTGACGGCGGATTCAGGCGATGACCAACGCAGTGCAGAGGGTGTAGCCGACCTTGTGGATTGCCTTGATGCCCGGCGGCTCCGCTCCGATGGTCGTTAGTTTCTTCCGCAAGCGTGTGAGGCGCATTTCCATGGTGCCCGCCGAGGGGGCGGTGGGTCCGTCCCCACCGATCACCTCGAGTAATTGCCAGCGCTCGAGCGATCGCCCCGGCGCCCGCGCAAAGGCACTAAGGATCGTCACCTCACCGGCACTCAGCAGTGCTTCCCCGAGCGGACCGCAAATCTTTAGGTTTGCCACCTTGAGAAGGAGCGTATCGGGGGCCCGTGACGCGATACGCAGGCGGCTGCCCAAGGATTCGAGTCCGGCGATGAGTTCCTCGGGGTCCAGGGGCTGGTCGACCTCGTCGATATCGTCGCTCAGGTGATGCGTCAGCAAAGCTTCGGTGCGGCGTCGTTGAACCTGGTCAACCTCCTGAGCGCCTCACTCGGGGTCGACCAGGTCGTGCTCGGTTTTGCCGATGAGGGCTTGGTCCGGGTCATGTCGATCAGCCACATCGATCGCTTCGAGCGCAAGGCAGAAAATGTGCAGCTGCTCGAGTCAGCCATGGAGGAGGCTCTTGATCAGCAGATCGATTTGATCTATCCCGCCAACGAGGATGCCACGTCCGTTCTGTTGGCCCATGACCGATTGTCGCGGCTTCTTGGATATTCGTATCTCGGGACCGTCATCGCTCAAGACGAGAGCGGGGCCCGTCATTCATCGATGACCTTGTTGCTTGCCCGTGAGTCAGGGCCCTTTGAGGCGCCTGAGCTCACGCAGGTCTCGATCGCCCTCCACCTGCTGCAGCCCTGGCTGGCGACGCTTCGACAAGAGTCGCGATGGTGGGGCGCACGGGCCTGGACTGGGCTGATGCGCAGGGGTCGACACTGGTTGAGTCCGGAAAAGGCAGGGCGCAAGCTCCTCGCGCTCACCGCAGTCGTCGTGGCACTGGTCGTGAGCCTTGCCACATGGCCTTTCCGAATCGATGGCAGTGCGGAGCTGGTGACGGACAGTGTCCAGGTGATCAGCGCCCCCTTCGACGGACACCCGGCCAGGGTGTCGGCGAATCTTGCTGATACGGTCGCGGCGGGTGCACCACTCGCTCAGATGGATGTTCGCGAGCTCGAACTGCAGGCCAGCGATCTAGCTGCGGAATTGCGCCGCTACGAGGCCGAGGCGGATCGTGCACGCGCGACCGGTCAGAAGGCCGAGACCCAGATTGCCTTGGCGCGCACCGTCCAGGCCAAGGCTCGACTCGAGCGGATTCGCTACCAGCTTGCACAAGCGCAGATCCGCGCCCCCTTTGCGGGGGTGATCGTCGAGGGCGAGCGCAAGGAACTGGTCGGGATGCCGATGCGTCAGGGCGATAAATTATTTCGCCTGGCGCGTGTTGAGGGGCTTTACGCGGTCATTCTCGTTTCCGAGCGCGATGCTCATTACCTGCCGGAGCAGGCGAGCGGGCGCTTGCGTCTCTTGAGCCAACCCGATCGAGAGATCAGGTTTCGGGTGGTGCAGGTGGTCCCGATTGCGCAGGCCAAGGGCTCGCAGGGCGGGCAGATCCAGTTGCGTGCCGAGCTCGACGAGGGCCAGCAGAACTGGTGGCGACCGGGGATGGCAGGCCTTGCGCGCATCGATGCCGGTGATCGGCCGATCCTTTGGATCTGGACGCATCGTCTGATCGACAGCTTGAGGCTCAAGCTCTGGTGGTAAGGCCCGCTCGAAGAACGGTGCCCGGATGAGCGGCGCAAGCTGCGATCCAGAAAACGACGTCCGAACTGGCCGAGGCTGATCAGTCAGTTCGTTCGATCGTGAGCATCAGTGCGCTGAGCGACTTGCCGTAGGTATCGTGAGCGATCGATCGGGTGACGCCACCACCGAGTGACCCTTCGACAACGAGGTTGAGCCCCCTCAACCTGCTGGGAAGCACCGCTCGCAGCGAACGCTCGCCGCCTATAATCAGTAGACATAAATCCTCTGGTCATGCGCTTGTCCACCCCCTTTCAGTCGTCACGATCACCGTGCCACGAGCAAGCTTGGTCGGCGACTCTCGCCCTTGGGTGCGCAATGCTGCTCGCGGCGTGTGGCGGTATTGGCAATGTACCGCCCCAGCTGATTGATCCAGGGGCGCAGGTGCTGGTTGCCAGCCGTGCGATCGTTCCGCTGCGACTGCGGGCTGTCGATCCCGACAGTACGATGGTCTATTTCAGCGCGCGTTTCAGTACCTCCACCTCAAATGCGAGCTTCGAGGGAGTCGTGCCTGGTATGACGCTCAACCGTCTGACCGGCGAGATCAGCGGCGCGCCAGCTTTCCCCGACCGCTACAAGGTAACGGTCACGGCTACTGACAGCGAGGGAGCAACCGATGTCCGGACAATCGATGTCGAGGTTCTATCCGAATCCCTCGCTGCCGAGGTCCGGACCCGGGACGAGGACGGTCGAAGGCTGACAGAACTTGTCCTCACGGCAGCTGATACCGCGCGGGCAGGTACGGTCGCCTACTGCATCCGAGCTGATGCAAGGCAACCGTCTGGTGATGATCCCTGCTTTGACCGCAAGGGCGATCAACTGAGATCGCTGGTTGTCCCGATTGTTCCTGGAGTACCGGTCGCGCAACACTACCTCTTTACCAAGAACGCCAAGGGATCGGTGCTGGCTGCCGAGGCTGCGCCCAGCGCACCTTTCAGTCGCGACCTGTGGGAGGTGGCGATGGGATCCGACAAGCCCGTCGTTGGTGTTCAGACGAGTGCAGGGGCTTTCGTGGTGGAGATTGACCCGATCAAATCCCCGAACAGTGCAGCCAACTTTCTGCAGTATGTTGATGACCGCTTTTTCGACGGAACCGTATTTCACCGCATCGTTTCGAATTTCGTGATTCAGGGAGGAGGCTTTGTTTATGGCCCTACCTACACAGCAAAGGGGCAAGAGGACGGGTTGCGTCCCCCAATCGCACTTGAGCGCACCTCGCTCAGCGGTTTGTCCAATAAGCGCGGCACTCTTGCTATGGCGCGTGGCGAATTGCCTGATACCGCGACAAGCCAGTTTTTCATCAATCTTGTTGACAACTCCGCGTCGTTGGATGCGGGCGGGTTGCTCGGCGCTGACGGTTATGCCGTTTTCGGCAAGGTGCTGCCAGATGCAAGCAGCTCGGTGTCGCCCCTGCCGGCAGCCATCGCAGCGATTCGCGAGACGATCACCACCGACGAGGGAGGCCTCGGTGTCCCCGGTGAAGCAAGTCTGCCAGTGGGGGCGCCACCGTTGGTTCGCTATATGCTTCGCATGCGCTGAGCACGCCGGGTCGACGCGTGGGCGCCCCCCCATGACGGGCTGTTTTCAGTCGATCCAAGACCCTCAAGCGGTCAAGCCTCGAATCCCGTCAAAGAGGAGCTTGAGACCCGAGAGGAACAACATCAGGTTGGCAATCTGGAAGAATCGCGCGGTCGACACCATCCGTTGCAAATTGAAGCCCAACCAGACGCCGCCGAAGGCGATTGGAACCATCAAGGCCGCCGTTGCGAGGGTCGACGATGTGAAAAGACCCAGTTCCCAATAAGGCACGACTTTCGAGAGATTGATCGTCAGGAAAAAGATTGCGACCGTGCCGATATAGGTCTCCTTCTCAATCCTGAGGCCCAGCAGATAGACCGAGAGCGGTGGCGATCCAGCGTGGGCGACGAAGCTGGTGAGACCCGAGAGCGCAGCCCAGAACCAGCCCTTGGCCCGCGATGGATGTTCGACGGCTGGTCGGGTCTTAGATCGATTGAACATGACAAAAAGCAGCGCGATCAGTCCCAGCATGACCCGGATCCAGTGGTCGTTCAGGTGGCTGAAGAGCGTCCAGCCGATGACGGTGCCCGCGAGCCCGGCTGGCAGGATGATCCTGAGAATTCGGCGGTCCGTCTGGCTCCGATAGAAAAAATAGCCGAACAAATCCATCGCGATCAGGATCGGCGCCAGGATGGCGACCGCCTGCGAGGGGGCCGTGGTGAGCGCAAGCACCGGTACGGCAAGACCACCCAGACCGCCACCAAAGCCACCCTTGGAAATGCCAGCGAGCAAGGTTGCCGCGACGACCGCGACATAGAAAGAAGCGTCCAAGGAAGGCCAGCGTGCTTAGTCGGGCAGCTCGATGGTCAGCATCAGTGCGCTGAGCGACTTGCCGTGTGCGTCCTGCGCGAGCGATCGTGTCACGCCGCCGCCGAGCGCGCCTTCGAGTACAAAATTGAGCGCCTTGAGCCTGGGCAGCTCATAGCGGCGAATCGGCCCGCGGGCAATGTGCGCGAAGGTCTGCGCGACCCGCTCAACGGTGAGCTGCTTGCGCAGAATCTCCCAGCCTCGATCGTCGTAGGCAATCACCGAGATGTTGGAGGTGTCGCTCTTGTCCCCAGCCCGACTATGGGCGAGATCGTAGACCCTGACCATGTTCACTGAACCTCCACCACCGCCACTTGCGCATCGACCGGTGCTCGGGGAATCAGCACGGATTGCACGGCCAGAACCTCGCGGACGATCGGATCCGAGCCGCCCCCACCGCTCGCCGGACCGTTCACATGCAGAGCGCGGACCTCAAAGCCTACCGCCTCTGCAGACTTGCGATCATCGCATCGGGCCGCAATTCGAAGCCGGACTTCATAGGGCTCGGGCTGATGCGCTGTGATGCCGTGCAGGCTCGAGATCCCGATGAGGTCGGTACGGACCTCGCGGTACCGGTGCCCGGACGCGGCCAGGCGCTTCTGAACCAGTTGCTCGGCGAGTTTTGCCCGCGCGAGCGCATTGATGCCGGCGTAGGAGATCTGACCCTCGCCGATATAGCCGTCGTGATAGCCGACTGTCACCTTGTATTGGTCTGTCCGCGGCTGAGCCCTCGCGCCAGAGAGTGCGACCCGATCGCGGCCGGTCTCCGTGAGCTCGACCTCGGTGATGTCGAGGACGCAGTCGGGGGTCACATAGCGCGCGGGATCGTGGATTTCGTAGAGCAGCTGCTCGGTGCAGGTGGCGCGATCGATGCGACCGCCCGCGTCGGCGAGTTTTCCGATCTCGAAGCGGCCCGTTGCATCGATGTCGCCGAAAGGAAATCCAAGTCGATCGAGGTCGGGTACGTCCTTACGTCCCGGATCAGCGAAGCATCCACCACTGACCTGCGCGGCGCACTCAAGCAGATGCCCCATGGCTGTGGCCGCAGCGAGCTTGGGCCAGTCGTCATAGCGCCAGCCGAACTCATGGAGCGCCGGCGCCACGAACAGCGAGGGGTCGGCGACCCGGCCGGTGATGACGACGTGTGCGCCGGTGGCGAGGGCTCGGGCGATCACGTCGGCACCGAGGTAGGCATTGGCCGACACCATGGTCGGCAGGATCGACTCGAGCGGTCGACCGGTTTCCATCAAGGGGAGAGCAGGATGGCCACGCAGCAAGTCGCTGACATCGTCACCGGTGACTGCGGCACAGGTGAGAGGCGCAAGCGCGGCTGAGCGCGCGTGATCACGAACCAGTTGGGCGGCTGCAACCGGATGGGCCGCGCCCATGTTGGTGACGATCCTGACCCCGTTAGCGATGCAGGCTGGCAAGACGGCGCCGATCCGCTCGATGAGGCGAGGCGTATAGCCCTTGTCGGGGTGATGCATTCGCGTGAGATTCTCGCGCGCAACCGTGCGTTCGGCGAGGCACTCGAAGATCAGATAGTCCAACGCGCCGCGCTCGGCCAGTTCGACGGCCGGCGCGATCCGGTCATCGGAGAACGCCGAGCCGGCGCCGACTCGAAGCAGGGCAGGAGCATTCATCTGTCGTTGACTCCGGAACTGGTGTGCGACTCTGCAGCAAAGCCTCGCGCTTGTCGAGGGCCGGCTCGCTGGACCGGTCCCTGAGCCTCGGAGCCGAGGGCGCGTGCCGCTCGATTGGCCCAAAGGACTTCCACGAACCCGGTGGTCTGGTCAATAATTGTGGCGAGTACCAACGCAATCCATCAGGGAGCGGACATGAAGATCGGAATCACGGGCTCGATACTGGGTCTGGCCCTTGCTGCGCTGTCACTGCCGCTCGCAGCCCAGACGGTCAGCTATCCCGCGCGCACGGTGACGATCGTGGTGCCCTTCTCTCCGGGGGGCGGTACCGACATATCGGCTCGCATGATCGCCCGCCATCTCACGGAGCAGATGGGTCGCCCCTTCGTGGTCGAAAACAAACCCGGTGCGAACGGCAATATCGGTGCGGAGCTGGTGGCGCGTGCTGCCCCAGACGGTTACACGCTGATGATGGGCGGCACGTCGACGGCGGTCAATGCGAGCATGTTCCGCAAGTTGCCATTCGATACGCTCAAGACCTTCCAGGGTGTATCGATCATCGCTGTGTCGCCCACGGTGCTCGCGGTCCATAGCAGCCTTCCGGTCAGCTCGCTTGGAGACCTGATCGAATTGGCTCGCAAAAAGCCTGGTACCTTGAACTATGCCTCGGGTGGGATCGGTACCGGCAACCACCTGGCCGGAGAGCTGTTCAAGCATGCGCTCGGCCTGGATATCGTGCACATCCCCTATAAGGGTGGCGGACCGGCGATGAACGATGTGATCGCCGGGCATATCCCGATCATCTGGGGATCGATGACGATGACGATGAAACATGTCGAGGCAGGGCGGCTGCGCGGTCTTGCCATCACCGGGCCGCAGCGCTCCCCGGCCGCGCCGAACCTGCCCTCGATGGCCGAGGCGGGTTATCGTGACGCCGAGTTTCTGCTCTGGTACGGGCTACTTGCGCCCGCCGGGACGCCCAAAGAGATTCGTGATCTCATCGCCACCCAAGTGACCGCGGCGCTCGGCAAGAGCGAGGTTCGGGAATCGATCTCCAGCCAGGGCGCAGATCCGCTGGGCAATTCAGCCGACGAAGCTGATCGGTTCTTCCGGCGGGAAGTTGACCGCTGGGTGCCGGTGGTCAAGGCGGCCAACCTGTACGCGGATTGAGTCGGGCGCGTGGCGCTTGGCGGATCGTTCAGCCGCTGCCGCTGAGCCCATCAGCCCTGTCCTCGAGAAAGCGGAAGATCGCTGGGTTGTAGTGGTCGCGCCACCGGCTTTGCGCCGCCTGCGCGTAGAGCCGATGGGTCGCGCCGATCACCTCCGGCTTGACGCCCACCGCTTGGGCTTCAGCCAGCGCATAGCCAAGATCTTTTTCTGAAAAGGGCAGGGGGAACAAGCCCTTCGGAAAGCGGCCCGCCGCGATGAAATCACGACCCTGCGTGCGCAGCATCGCGCTGTCGGCGAGGCTCGTCACGAGGGCCGCCACGACCGTATCGAGCTCCAGGCCATGGCGCTGAGCGACCAGCAGGGCTTCGGACATCACCGCGAGGGCCGAGATATTGATCGCGTTGTGCAGGAGCTTGACGAGCTTGCCCGCACCGAGGGGGCCGACGTGATGCCATTGAATCCCGAGCAACCTCAGGACGGGTTCGGCCGCCTGGACATCGGGCGCATCCCCTCCAACAAAAAAGCACAAGTTGCCTGCGGCAGCCGCGCGCCCCCCCGCGTTCAGGTACATCGCTTCAGGCGGGATCGGACGATGGCTCAGTTGCTCATTCTGCGAGGGGCAAAGAGGGGCGTCGATCAGTCTGGCGTTTTTCGCCCTCACCGCGTCCCCGAGCCTTTGTGTCGATCCTGGCGTCGTGCTTGAGGTGTCGATCACGAGGGTCCCGGGTCTCAGGCCAGCCAGCAGGCCATCGTTGCCGTGGCAGGCGGCTTCGAGGTCCTCGTCTCGAGGCAGGCAGATCACCACATGATCGCACTGTTGTGCGAGAGCTGCCGCGGATTCGACGCGCTGAGCCCCGGCCCTTGCCAGCGCGTCACAGGCTGCCTCGCTGAGGTCACGAATGCAGGTCTGCGCGCCAGCGGCCAGCGCGCGGCGCGCCATCCCGCCACCGATGACGCCAACCCCCAGAAAACCAATCCCCGCCACAGGTCCGTTCATCAGCGCTCCCTGCCTTGGTCGTCGTCGGCGCTCAGCCCCGCAGACTCATCGGGACGGGTTACTCGAATGATCAATGCGACCACTGCCGCACTGATGAGGGTCATCAGGATCGAGTAGGCGGCTGCGCCGGTCATCCAGCCCTGGTCAAATATTCCCAGCAGAGCCACTGACGAGGGAGTGGTACCCGCTGTGTACATCAGGATCGAGATCGATACGTCTCGAAACAGGATGATGAAGGAGAGCCCCCAGGCGGCCAGCAAAGGCTGACGAATCACCGGCAACAGGATTCGCCGGATCACGCCGCTGCGGCTATCGCCGCAAATCAGCGCGGCCTCCTCGAGCTCAGGCGCGACTCGCAGCAGGCTCGCATCGCTATTGCGAAGGGCGATCGGTGCGACATGGATGGCATAGCAGGCAATCAGGATCAGTGCCGTGCCGTAGAGCGGTAGCGGTCCTCCGGTAAACGCGTAGAGGAAGGCCAGACCCAGCACAATCGACGGGATGCCCAGAGGCAGTCCGGTCAGCGCCCCGATCAGTCCTGAAAATCGGTCGGGACGGCGCAGGCGCTGGTAACTGACCAGAAAGCCGAGGAGCAGCGCGAGGCTCGCGGCGACTGCGGCCAGCCACAGGCTGTTCACCAGACCCTCGATCGCCCCCGGAAACTGCCAGAGACGGGTGTATTGGCTGAGGCTGATCGGCTGCTCAAAGACCTTGCTGCTCCAGAATCCCACCAGCGACAGGTAGGCCAGGGTTGCCAGTGGCAGCACCATCGATAGAAAGAGAAAGAGCAGTAGCAGCAGCGTCGCTGGCCATCGCCATCGGCCCAGGCGAACCACCAACCGCCGCGACCCTTTGCCGCCGAGGGTTACATAACGCCCGCGCCCGAGCGCGCGGAAATAAAGACCCATCGCGATCAGTGTGACGGCAGTCAGGAGTGAGGCCATGGCCACTGCCGGTCCGGGGCGACCTTCCTGGTTGATGTAGTGATAGATCTGAGTCGGGATCACATGCAGGCCCGTGCCGCTCGACAGAATCAGCGGGATGGCAAACATCGATGCGACCATCAGGCCGCCTGCGAGGACTGCGGGTCGAAGCAGCGGCAGTGTGATGGTGAACAGTGCGACCCGGTTGGCTGCTCCGCAGGCGCGAGCGGCCTCGAGCAGGTTGGAGTCCAATTGACGAAAGGCCGCATGCACCGGTCCGTAGATGTAGGGCACCACATAGAAGGTCATCAGCATCACGATGACTGGCAGGCTAAAGGCGTTGAACGGCCCCGTCTCTACCTCCAGGCCGAACCAGTGCCGAACCAGCAGATTCAGCAGACCCACTCGCGGTGAAAGCAGCACCAGCCAGCCGATCGCACCGACCAGAGGCGACAGTGCCAGCGTCAGAGTCGGCAGGTTCTCGAGACGGCGGACCCAGGGTGCATCAGTGCTGCTTGTGATCCAGGCCAGCAGAACGGCCAGCGGGATGCCAAACCCGAGCGTGACCAAGGTGAGCCAGACCGAACCCCACAGTGCCGAGAGCGCGAGAGGGCTGCTGAGCGCCTCCTCAAACTGATGCAGAAGACCGCCGTCATGCAGGAAGGTCGCGCGCAGGAGTTCGGCCACGGGCCATGCGACGAAGATCAGCACGACCAGTGCGAGCAGGGCGCCCGAGGCCTGAGAGGTCGAATCACGGCGACTCTGACTCATGGCTTTGCCAGGTTCGAGCCCGACGCAAAGATGAACAGGGCGTCCGCGCGCGGCTGGACGCGGACCCGTTCGCCCGCCTCGAGCCGGACCGATCGGGTATCCATCCGGATCCGCCAGAGGGCTCCGTTGGCCAGGCGCACCGTGTACTCGTCCATGCCGCCTGCCGGTATCCGGTCGACCACCACAGCCGTTCCTGCGCGGTCTGCGTGAAGATCTACTCCGTCGGGACGCACCATCAACAAGACTTCGCGTGAGCCCGCTGATCGTTCCGACGGGCTGCCCAACGCGACCGCACCGAGATCGGGCGATTCGAAATATGCGCCATCTTCGCTCAGCCGGCCTGCGCAGCGATTGGACGCGCCGACGAAGGCTGCGATCTCGATCGAGGCCGGGCTTCGGCAGATCGTCTCCGGTGGCCCGGACTGGACGATGCGCCCCTCGCTCAGGATCGCTACCCGGTCTGCGACATGGAAGGCCTCCGCCTGATCGTGGGTCACGTACACACCGGTGAAGCCGACACCGCGCTGCAGTTCGCGGATCTGGGCCCGCAGGTGCTCGCGCAACTGGGCGTCGAGATTTGAGAGGGGCTCATCAAAGAGCACGACTGCCGGCTCGTAGACCAGCGCCCGCGCCAGCGCGATCCGCTGCTGCTGCCCACCGCTCAGTTCATGCGGGTAGCGGGCCGCGTAGGGTGCACAGCCAACCAGCTCAAGGTAGTGCATCACGCGGCTTCGGCACTCGCTGTCGTTGAGCCCGCGGCGCCGCAGCGGATAGGCGACGTTACGCTCGACGTTCAGATGGGGCCAGAGAGCGTAGCTTTGGAAGATAAGCCCGAGCCGCCGCTTCTCGGGCGCAAGATCAATCCCCTCGCCCGCCGAGAACATCGTTTGCCCACCGATCCGGATCAAACCCTGGTCCGGGCGTTCCAGTCCGGCAATGCATCGCAGCAAGGTCGTTTTACCGGACCCGCTGGGTCCCACCAGGGCCAGCATCCGGCCTTGCTCGATACCGATCGATACCTGCGACAACGCAGGATGCACGGGATCAGTCGCCGTCGCGGACTGACCGCCACGCTGAGCGAATTGTCGGGAGACGTTTTCGACGGTGATGAACATGCCGTGCCACCCGCTGAAAGTTGGATCCCGCGCTCCTTGCCCGCGGGTCACGTTGGCGTCCAGTGTCCGGTGATTCAGACGGCTTGGACAGGATGGAGCTGCCTGCGACGATGCATGAAGTGTCACAATGCGAAACGCACAGTCGCCGCGGCCTTGGCGGCGCCTTTCATCCGGCCCCGCCCGCAGACCATAATCGATTCGGCTTCTTGTCTTCCTCCAGTGAGGCATCGATGAATTTCCACTCCAGTGCGGCAAGCTCGGTCGATCCGGGTGACTTACTTTGTCCGGTGCCCATCCTGCAGGCCAGCGAACGCAAGCCGTTGGCGCGTCGGGTCGGATCCTTACAGGGCCTGTCGGTGGGGCTTCTGGGCAATCTGAAGCCGAATTGCGATGTGTTGCTGCACACCGCGGGCGAGGAGCTGGTGAACGCGGGTGCACAGACGACCCTGTTTCGCGAGAAGACCAGCTGCAGCCTGGGCGCGGCTGAGGATATCCTCGACGAAATTGCTGCTCGATGTCAGGTCGCTGTCGTCGCCCTGGGCGACTGAGGTTCGTGCACGTCGTGGAGTATCCATGACGCGTACGAGTTGGAGCGGCGAGGCGTACCCACGATCACGCTGGTCGCAACCCGCTTTACTGTCCTGGCCAATTACGAGCGCAAGTCGCTCGGCATGCCGGATCTGCCGATCGGTGTGGTGCCCTATCCGATGACCGGAGCGCCCATCGAGGAAGCGCAACGACGAGCCCGTGCGATCCGCGAGGACCTGGTCCGCGCCCTCACCGAGGCACCAGGCGATTCGCAACTCGAGGTCGATCAGGTCCGTGCCGCGATGCAGTCGGAGTCAATGCTGGTTCATGACCTGCAGGACCGCTCTCTCGAGGGGATCAACCGGGCCTTTCACGATCGAAAATGGGCCGATGGACTACCGATCGTGCCGCCGACGGTCGATCGAGTCTCGGCGATGCTGCGCTTCACGGACCGCGATCCCTCGACCTCACTGGGTAACATGGGGCCGCTCTGGGCGCCGGCGACCGTCCACCACATCGCGGTCAATGCCGTGATGGCCGGCTGCCGGCCGGAATATTTTCCAGTGGTGCTCGCCGGGATCGAGGCCATTCTCGATCCCCGCTTCAATCTCTACGGTGTTCAGGGAACGACCAATCCGGCTGGCGTGATGCTCATGGTGAACGGCCCGATCGCGCGCGAACTGGAAATCAATGGAGGCGCGAACCTCTTCGGGCAGGGCTGGTATGCCAATGGAACGATCGGTCGGGCGATCCGTCTTGCGATGATCAACATCGGCGGTGGCCGTCCTGGAGAAGGCGACATGTCGACCCTGGGCAACCCCAACAAATGGGGGTCCTGTATCGCCGAATTCGAGGAAAAGAGCCCTTGGCCGGCCTACCACGTCGAGAAAGGTTTTGCCGCCAGTACTTCGACAGTCACAGCGGTTGCGACTGCTGCTCCGCAGAATGTGGTGGAGATGTCGGCAGCGCCCGAGGCGATCCTCCAGACGATGGCGAGGGCGCTCACCTCGGCGGGCAGCAACACCACGATCTTCGACCAGCAACCGATGGTGATTTTCAGCCCGGTGCAGGCCAAGCGTCTTGCGGACGGCGGTTTTGACAAGCCGGCGATCCGCCGATGGCTCTGGGAGCGGGGCCGCTTTGAACTCGACCTCTATGATGCGACGTCCCAGCGCGTGATCAGGGAGTGGAAGCAGCGCTGCCTGAGGACCGAGGACGGCAAGGTCTACGCCTATCCGAGCGCGAGTGCCGAGGACATTGGCATCGCAGTCGGCGGAAGCGATAGCGGACCCCATAGTGCGGTACTCGCGACGTTCAATGGGACCCATCTGATCACGCGCGCCATTACGCGGCTCGACGGCACACCGATCGAGTCGGTGCGCGAGCTTTACAGGAGCGATTGATGTCGAACGTTCCCGGCTCACCGCCGCACGCCACGTCCGGCGGAGCGGGGAGCCCGTCGTGCTGCCACCGCCTGCGCCTGCTGTGACAGAATAGGCCGTCAAGGTAACCCGCACCAAGGCATGGCACCAGTAAGAGGCGGAACCCAGAGCATCGAACGTTCGATCCGGCTATTGCGTGCGTTGGCCTCGCGCGCGCGCTTCGGATGGCGCCTGACTGATCTTGCCCGCCATTGTGAGATGGACAAGGGCACGGCCCGGCGAATTCTTCACTGTCTGGTCCGTGAGCGTCTGGCTGAAAGGGGGGCAGACGATCAGCGCTATCTGCCTGGGCCGCTGCTCTTCGAGCTGAGTCTGGCGCTGCCCGAGCATGATGAATTCCGCAGCAACGCCTTCCCCTTGCTCGAGAGCCTCGCTCGCGAGACCCGGACCGTAGCCTTCCTGTGTCTGCGAAGTGGTGACGATCTGGTGTGTGCCGCGAGAGTCGGTGAACTTCCCGATCAGGCTTTCACGCTCAACCCCGGGACCCGGCGTCCGCTGATCAATTCGGCTGCGGGTGCGGCCCTCCTTGCTGCGATGCCGGATGAAGAGCGCCAGGCCGTTTTCGAACGCAACTGCAGGGCTCTGGAGCCGAGCGGCTATGCCCGACGAACGCTGGAGCGCCTGCTGAAGCGTTCGGTCGATGAAGCGATGGGATATAACGAAGGCTGTTACGTCCCTGGCTGGAATTCTTATGCCTGTGTCTTGCGCAACGACTGTCAGGCCTGGGCGGCGGTGATGATTTCCGCGCCCTCCCGTCATTTCGGGCCGGACCAGCTGCGAGCGGATCTCGATGCCCTACGCACGACGGCCGAGCGCATGCAGGATCTCGCCAACAGCGTCTTCGCGAGGCATCGCCGCGTCCCTGCCGTGATCGAAGGCTCCGAGCGGCCTTCCGATCCGATGCTCTAGAGCCAACATGCTGGTTGCGACCGCTGGGCATATCGATCACGGCAAGAGCACGCTGGTCCGTGCGCTCACGGGGGTCGACACCGATCGGCTGCCCGAGGAAAAGGCACGGGGTATCTCGATCGACCTCGGCTTTGCCAGTTGGGCGGTCGATGGGCGCACGATTGGCTTCGTGGATGTTCCCGGCCATGAGCGATTCATCCGGAACATGCTGGCCGGACTGGCGGCGATCGATTTCGCGTTGCTGGTGGTCGCAGCAGACGATGGTGTGATGCCCCAGACGATCGAGCATTTGCAAATTCTCGATTTGCTCGCGGTACCGCGCGGGCTCGTCGCCATCACCAAGTGCGATCGGGTGGGGCCTGAGCGAGTTGCCGAGGTCAGGGCTCAGATGACCCGCTTACTGGCCGGGACCTGTTTATCGGGATCGCCAACGGTCGAGGTTTGCGCACCCGAGGGGCGAGGTCTCGAATCGATCATGGCAGTGCTGCGAGAGGCCGCGGACTGCGCCAGTCCTCGCGCTTCGGACGGACGCAATTTCCGGCTTGCGAT
>CAZAVT010000005.1:23171-26821 GCA_964488395.1 uncultured Burkholderiaceae bacterium
AAGCCGGCGTCGGCACTGTCGTGACAGGAACGGCACAGGATGGCCCGCTGGAGGTCGGGGCGTCGCTGGTGATCACCCCAAGCGGCAAGACCGTTCGGGTGCGTGGCCTCCAAAGCGGCGGACGCCCGGTTGACCGCGTCCGCCCGGGTGAGCGGTGCGCCGTCAATCTCGCTGGCGCTGCGGTCGAGGATCTCGCCCGAGGCGACTGGCTCCTGATACCCGGCATGCTTGCGCTCACCCGCCGGATCGAGGCGCGTGTACGGCTGGTGGGCGGTCGTTCGTTCGCCTTGCATCACAACAGCACGGTGCACATCCATTTGGGCACCACTGACCGGCCAGCGCGCGTCCTGCTGGCTGGGTTGACCAGCCTTGGAGCAGGCGATCAGGCCATCTCCCAGATTCTCGTGGAGCAGCCGATCTGTGCGGTCAACGGCGACCGTTTCATCATTCGTGATCCGGCCGCCCGACGGACGCTGGGTGCTGGTCGGGTGATCGACCCTTTGCCGCCGCCTGGGCGGCGCGAGCAGTCTGCGCGCCCGGCGATCCGCCGCGCCCTTGAGACCTGGGACGCCGAGGCGGCCTTTTTGCAGCTGCTGGATATTCCCGATCACGAAATCGATCTGGCGCACTTCGAGCGTATCTTCAATCTCGGCTCTGTCGCGCTGCAGGATCTGTGTCATCGCACCCATGCGGTGGTCCTTGGTCGCAGCCGCCGTCTTGCGATCCCCGCCGTGCGCCTGTCGGAAGTTCGCGACTCGATGCTTGGGGCGCTTGCGGCGTTGCACCGAGAGCTGCCGGATCAGCCGGGTGTTGCGCCCCGCGTGCTGAGAGCGCGTGCGGCGCCCATGATGTCAAGCGAGACCTATCTCGCGATCCAGCGCGGCCTGCTCGAGGAGCGCAGAATCGAATCGGTTGGCCACCTTCTGCGCTTGCCAGGGCACGTGGCGGGCACGCGGGCGGCCGACCGCGTCCTCTGGGAAAAGCTTCAGCCGTTGCTGCGTGATCAGGGGCTGCAGCCCATCACTGCAGCCCAGCTTGCGCAGCAACTCAGAATGGGAGAACCTACCGTCAAGGCCTTGCTCTACCGGCTGCGTGCCGAGGGCGAGGTCTGGAGGATCACCGACGAACGATTTCTCTCTCGCGAGCGCGCAGCCCAGCTTGCGGCGACCGCTGAGTTGCTGGTCGCCCGCAATGGCGGCAAGGGGTTTACTGCAGCCCAATATCGTGACGCCATCGGGACGGGGCGTACCTTCGCCATCCAGATCCTGGAGTCTTTTGACGCCACTGGAGTCACCCGACGCAGTGGCGACCTGCGTCGGATGCAGCCTGACTTTCCGCTGGTGGTGGGTAGCGCCAGCCCGTTGCTTGCGCTCGAAAAGCCCAATCATCCGGCCCAACCTCCCAAAAAGGTCCGGTCCTTGCCACCGGCGAAGACAGACCACCGCCAGCGGCGCTGAAACTGGAGTCAATGATGCAGACTTTCGATGTGATCGTGATCGGGCAGGGCTTCGCTGGTTTGACGGCCGCATCCCTCTGCGCTCGTGCCGGTTTGAATACCGCCAACGCCGAGGCTGAATTGTTTGGAGGTCTGATCATCAATATCAACGAGCTCGACCCCGGCCCCGAAGGCGCGCAGATTTCCGGCGTCGACCTGGCGAGCGAACTTGCGACTGCCAACATGGAAGCAGGCATCGCCCAGCTCGCTGGCGAGGCGCGGGTCGTGGATCGTACTCCCGAGGGCCACTGGCAGGTTGACGTTGCCGGAGAGCTCATCAAGTCAGAGCACGTCATCATCGCAACCGGCGCCTCGATCCGTGAGCTGGGCATCCCTGGCGAACAGGAATTCCTCGGTCGTGGCGTATCGTATTGCGCGGACTGTGACGGTCCGTTGTTTGGGGGGCGCGAGGTCGTCGTGGTGGGTGGCGGTGACTCGGCCTTTCAGGAGGCGCTCGCACTGACGCACTACTGCAGCGGGGTCACCTTGATTTACCGGGGCGCGGTGCCTCGTGCGCGGGCCGATCTGGTCGAGAGAGTCCGCACGCAGCCTTTGATCGTCGAACGGCCGAACACGGTTCCGCTTGAGGTCGTGGGTGAGCAGGGTGTCGAGGGCCTGAAGATCGATCAGCAGGGAATCGTCCAGACCCTGACCTGCAGCGGTGTGTTCCTCTTTCCCGGTTTGATTGCCCGTGCCGGGTGCGCTCCCGCGGACGCCGAACGAGATGCTCGTGGAGCTCTCCTGGTCGGTGCGGACTGCGCAACCAATCTTTCCCATCTCTGGGCGATCGGCGCCGTGCGGGCCGGATTCGGCGGCCTCTTGGACGATGCCGCCGAGGACGCCAGGCGTGTCTCAAGGGCGATCGCGGACCTGATGGCAGGGTAGCCCTTGACCAGGCGAAGGGCCTGCGTACCGTGTCATCTCTTGAACCTGGCGCTTGACGGAGGGGGGCGCACCAGCCTATACCTCAAACATGGACGTTCGGGTTCGTGCCCGCGGGGCGCGCCTGAGTTGATCCATCCAACGACAACGCAGGAGACACGAATGAACTCTCGAGACTTGCGCCGGCGACTGGTCATTGGTGGTGCAGCTTGCATTGCGGCAGGTCCCGCCGTCCGCGGGTCTGCGCAACCGGCAGGCTTCGCGCAGCGACCGACCGACGCACGACTGGTCGCGGCGGGCAAGGCCGATGGTTCGCTGTCGGTCTATACGGGTTCCAGTGCGGCTTCCCTCAAGGCTGATGCTGAGGCCTTCGAAAAGGTCTACGGCATCAAGGTCACTTTCACCCAGATGACGTCTGGTCCGCTGGCGGCACGGGTCGATCAGGAACTTCGCGCAGGTCGGATGATGCCCGATGTGGTCATTTCGGCCGACCCTGGGTCGTTGCAGCGCTGGGTGGCGGGTGGCCATTTGGGCAAGCTGCCCGATGTACCGTTTCCCCAGCGCACCGAACATCTGGCTCCGATTCAGACCATCTACCAGAGCCTTTTCCATAACACGTCAGGGCTCTCCAGGGAGCAGGTCCCCCGGCAATGGGGAGATCTGCTTGCGCCGCGATTTTCAGGACGCATCATCCTGGGTACACCTCGGATCGGCCCCGCCTACGCGACCCAGTACTTCGCCCTCTGGAAGTCCGCTCAGCATGGGGAGGCCTTTTTCGAGAAGCTGGCCGCTCAGAAGCCTCGCCTGGTGACGACGCCGGCACTCGTCGCGCAGCTGGTTGCATCGGGTGAGGGTCTGGTCGGATTTACGGGCATTCCCTACGACGCGCAGAACATCGTCAACGCCAATCCGGGGGCCCCGATCGCCTATAGCTATCTCGATCCCATTACCTCCGCCCGTACCTTCGCAGGGATCAACGCCAAAGCCGCCAAGCCAGCGGCCGCCGCGCTGTTCGTGGCCTGGCTGATGTCCGTCGAAGGCCAGACTGTTCATAACGGGGAAGGCCGAGCGTCAAGCCTCCTGGGCAATCTGCCGGGCACGCTGGACGCCCCGGATCTCAAGCGGGTGCGGACCGATCTGACGACCGAAAGCGTCATCCCCGAGTACAAGGATTTGGTCAATACCTTTGACCGGATATTTCGCTGACCGGTCGGAGCGGTCTGTCACCAGGCCGCCTCCAGCACCTCTAGCAGCTCACTTGCGGCCTGGATCG
>CAZAVT010000006.1:0-14314 GCA_964488395.1 uncultured Burkholderiaceae bacterium
AGTCGTTGGCCATGCCATGCTCCATGTAGGGTCGGTTCGGACAGGGTTTGCCCCGGCCCGCAACGGGACGGGACATCCCCGCGCAGCCGATCCTGGAGAACGGCGACGCTTTAGCGGTATTTCCGGCGCTGCCTGAGCAACGCGCCGATCGCCCCGCAAGTTGTCCATTAAGTCGGCGATGCGAACGATTATATGATCTTCGTCTGGATCCTCCGACAAGCCCCTGCAGGGCGGGGGTTGCCTCGTCAGCCCTTCCTCCTTCAAATCCCGACCCAGTGAACCGTTTGCCGGCCCGCCCCGACTCCCAGCCCGTGGCGCCCATCGCCTACGACGCCGCGGCACTGACCCGTGCCGCGCGGCTCGTGCGAGCGGCGGCGACCCTCTGGGCCTGGCTGCTGCCGCTCGGCCCGGCACGGCTCGTCGGCTCGATCGCTGGGCTTGCCGCCTACGCAGCATCCGGCCGCTACCGTCGCAAAATCGTCAACAACCTCGCACAGGCGGGTCTAACCGGACGCCTGCTGCGTTGGCACGTGGCCGCGCAAAGCGGTCAGACCCTGGCCGAAATGCCCTTCATCTGGCGACTCACGCCGGCACAGCTCACCGCCCGGGTGACGCCCCGAGGCTATGAGCTGATCGGTGAGGCGCAAGCGCGCGGTGAGGGCATTCTCTTTCTCACCCCGCACCTGGGCGCGTTCGATCTCGCGGCCAGGTACTACGCGGCCGAGTACCCGATCACCGTGATGTTTCGACCCCCGCGGCGAACCGCGCTCGGCCCGCTGCTCGCCTCGGCCCGCAACCACGCGGCCATGAAGGCGGTGCCGGCGAGCCTCGCCGGCGTGCGCGCCATGATTCGGGCGTTGCGCGCAGGCGAGGCGGTCGGGCTGCTGCCCGACCAGGTGCCGACCGGCGGCGAAGGTCAGTGGGCCGCCTTTTTCGGCCGTCCCGCCTACACAATGACCCTGCCCGGGCGCCTCGCGCAGAGCGCTGGGGTGCGGGTGCTGCTCGCCCGAGCCGAGCGGGTCCGCGGGGGATGGCGGCTCACGGTCCAGGCACTCGAGGGCCCGGCCGACCCGCCATCCATCAATGCCGCGATGGAGCGGCTGATTCGCGCCTGCCCCGAGCAGTACCTCTGGGGCTACAGCCGCTATCGTGCGCCGGCCGGGGCGCCCGTGCCAGGGCCCCTGGCGCCGGGCGGGGATCTCTCAGGATGAGCCGCGAGCCCCTACTGCGCCTCGCCCTGGCCGTCACGACCGGGCTCGCCCGCGCACCCACCCCGGTCCGGCGCTGGCTGGGGCACGCCCTCGGGCACCTCGCCTGGTGGGTTGCGCGACCCCGCCGGCGGGTCACGCTGATCAACCTCGCCCTGTGCTTTCCCGAACTCGACGAACGGTCGCGGCAACGGCTCGCGCTCGAGCATTTCAAGGTCTACGCCCAAAGCTTCATCGACCGTTTCGCGATCTGGGGCGCCAGGCCCGACCGAATCGCGAGGCTGTGTCAACTCGAAGGCCTGGAACACCTGAGGGCGCTCACCACGGCCGGGCGACCGGTCATCGTGCTCGCGCCGCACTTCATGGGCATCGATGCGGGCGGCCTGCGACTGCTTCTCGAACAGCCGATGGCCTCGATGTACGCCCCGCAACGCAGCCGGGCCTTGAACGAGGCCATGACGAGCGGCCGCGAGCGGCTGGGCGCCACCATGATCGCCCGCCGCGAAGGGGTGAGGCCCCTCCTGCGCTGGTTACGCGGCGGCGGGGTGCTCCATTACTCACCGGATATGGATCTGGGCCCGCGCGAGGCGCTGTTCGTGCCCTTTCTCGGCGTGCCGGCCGCCACCGTCACCGCATTGCCGCGACTGGCCCGGGCTACCGGCGCAGCGATCCTGCCCATGGTGACCGAGCTGACAGCGCAAGGTTATGTGGCCCGTATCCACCCCCCCTGGATCCTGTCCGACGACGATGATGATCCCTGGCCGCTCCTGGTGCGGATGAATCGCTTCATCGAGGCGCAGGTGCGCCGCATGCCGGCGCAATACCTATGGTCGCACCGCCGCTTCAAGACCCGACCGCCGGGCGAACCCAACCCGTACCTGCGCTCGCCAGGCGCCTGATCAGCGATAATCGCACGATGAGACTTCGTTTCACCAAGATGCAGGGAGCGGGTAACGATTTCGTCGTGATCGACGGAGTGACGCACCCCTTTGCGCTCACGCGCGAGCAACTGCGCCGCCTCGCCGACCGCCATTTCGGCGTGGGCGCCGACCAGATCCTGCTGGTCGAACCCGCCAGCCGGCCGGAGATCGATTTCAGCTACCGGATCTTCAACGCCGACGGCGGCGAGGTTGAACAATGCGGCAACGGTGCCCGCTGCTTCGTGCGATTCGTGCGCGATCGCGGACTCACAAGCAAGCGTTCGATCCGTGTCGAGACGCTCGCCGGGGTCCTCGAGCCGCGCGACGAGGGCGATCGCGGCGTGACGGTCGACATGGGGTCGCCGACCTTCGAGCTCGGGCGGGTCCCGTTTGATGCGTCGGGGCTCGAACCGCGACTCGCCGGCGATGAACGCCTCTGGCCGCTCGAGGTGAATGGAAAACGTCAGTGGCTGGCCGTGCTTGCGATGGGCAACCCCCATGCGGTGCAGTGGGTGGACAATCTCGAGGCCGCGGCGCTCGCTGTCGATGGGCCCGTGATCGAACGTCATCCGCGTTTTCCAAAACGGGTCAATGCAGGGTTCGCCCAATGGCAAAGCGACACCGAAATTGCCTTGCGGGTCTACGAGCGCGGCGCGGGTGAGACACTTGCCTGCGGCAGCGGCGCCTGCGCGGCGGTCGTGACCGGTATCCGTCAGGGACGACTGCACTCTCCTGTGACCGTGGTCACGCGCGGTGGTCGCTTGCGGATCGCCTGGGATGGCACTGGATCGGTCCTGATGACCGGTCCGGCCGAAACTGTTTTCGAAGGTGAGATCGACTTATGAGCCGGACCCCGGATCGCACCGAGCCCGATGGGCTTGGGCTGGCACCTGCCGCCGTTGCGTTCGACGAGGCGACGGTGGCGCGCTGGCTCGCAGACCACCCGGATTTTTTGGCCCGCCATCCCGATACCCTGGCACTGATGCGACTGCCCAGCCCGCATGACGGCCGCGCCTTGTCCTTTCAGGATCGGCAGATCGAGATCCTGCGCGACAAGCTCCGACAGGTCGAGCGACGCCTTGCCGAACTGGTTCACATCAGCCGCGACAACGAGACGATCAGCGGCAAGATGTTGCACTGGGTCCGTAATCTGTTGCGCGCCGAGTCGACCGAGCAACTGCCCGGCCATATCGTCGACTCCATGCGACTGGAGTTCACGGTCCCGTTGGTCGCGCTACGTTTGTGGCGGGTCGACCCTCAACGGGTGGCACCGGAGTGGCTGCGCGAGGTACCGGCCGGACAGGTGGCAGAGGTCGACGCGATGGCCCTCCCGTATTGCGGCCCTCGCGGCGAACACGTCTTTTCAGCCTGGCTGCCCTCGGCGGGTGCCGACGCCCGATCGATCGCGCTGATTCCGCTGCGACGCGGCATCGAACCACTCAGCTTCGGGCTCCTGGTCCTCGGGTCGGGCGATCCCGAGCGCTTCCAGGCGGCGATGGGGACCAGCTTTCTCGAGCGGATCGGCGAGATCGCCAGCGCCGCGCTCGGTCGGCTGGTCGTCGAGACGCCCGCGCAGTGAGCGTCGCCCCCGGCCCGGGCAATGACACCGCAACGACCGGGCGTGTGCCGGATGCCGCACGGGACCCGATCGACACGTTCCTCGATCGGCTCAGGCATGAACGCGCCTATTCGGTCCATACCCTGGGGGCCTACCGGACTGATCTCGCCGAGCTGCTTGAGCTCATGCGCTCAGGCCAGGTCGAGGCGTCGACACCGCACGGCCCCAGCCCTCAATGGGGATCACTCGACGAGCATCGGGTTCGCCGGTGGGTGGCGAAGGCGAGCGCCCAAGGCCTCGCGCCGCGCTCGATCGCGCGGCGGCTGTCAGCCTGGCGGGGGTTTTTCGACTGGCTCCTCGAGCGCGGGGTGATCATGACCAACCCGGTTCGCCGGGTGCGCGCACCACGCTCGCCGCGACTGCTGCCCAGGGCGCTCGCGCCCGATCAGGCCGTTCAGCTGGTGGGCGCGCCCTACCCAGAACAGGGGTCGGCCGATGGCTTCGAGGCGGCGCGCGACCGGGCGATCTTCGAGCTGCTCTATTCCTCGGGCTTGCGCCTGTCGGAGCTCGTGAGCCTCGACGTCCGTCACTTCGACAGCACGCCGAACCGCTCTCGCAGCTGGCTCGAACTCGAGGAGGCTGAGCTGGTGGTGACGGGCAAGGGCTCGCGGATGCGCCGCGTCCCGGTGGGCCGCGAAGCGATCACCGCCCTTGGCGACTGGCTCAAGGTGCGTGCGGCTTTCCTCTCGGCCACGCCGGGCGCGGACTCGCGCGCCTTGTTCCTGGGCCGCCGGGGTGGGCGGATTGGCGCCCGCATGGTGCAGAGCCGCATCGGCGCACGCGCCCGCCAGACGGGGATCGAGGTACCGGTGAGTCCCCATGTGCTGCGCCACTCGTTTGCGAGCCACCTGTTACAGTCGAGCGGCGACCTTCGGGCGGTCCAGGAACTGCTCGGACATGCGAGTATCGCCAGCACCCAGATCTACACCGCGCTCGATTTTCAGCGACTTGCGGCGGTCTACGATGCGGCCCATCCCCGCGCCCGACGCTCGAGCGAGACGACCGAATGACCCCGGCGAGTGCAACCCTCGTGCTGCGGGCAGGCAAGGAGCGATCGCTGCAGCACCGCCACCCCTGGATCTATCCGGGGTCGATCAGCCGGATCGAGGGTCGACCCGCCAGTGGCGAGCTGATTCGGGTCGTCGCAGCCGATGGCCGCTTCATGGCCTGGGGGGCGTACAGCCCGGCCTCTACCTTGAGGGCGCGGCTGTGGAGCTTCCGCGAGGAGGAGTACCCCGACGACTCGTGGCTCGAGGCACGCCTCGGGGAATCGATTGCACGCCGGGCAGGCCTAGCCGGGCGAAGCAACGCCCTGCGCCTGGTGTTCGGCGAGGCCGACCGGCTGCCCGGGCTGGTCGTCGATCGATATGACCGGCAGCTGGTGGTGCAGTTCCTGGCGGCGGGCGTGGAGGCTCGACGCGAGACCATCCTGGCCGCCCTGGCGAAACTCACCGGCTGCACCGCGATCTACGAGCGCTCGGATGCGGCCACCCGGTCGCGTGAGGGACTCCAACCGCGCGAGGGGACCGGGGTCGGCCCCGCACCAGCGGGGGTGATCGAGGTGATCGAGGACGGTGTGCGCTACCAGGTGGACGTGCCGAACGGGCACAAGACCGGCTTTTACATTGACCAGCGCGACAACCGTCGGCTGCTCGCCAGCATGTCCTCGGGTCGAACGCTGCTCAACTGCTTCTGCTACACCGGTGGCTTCACGCTTGCCGCGCTCAAGGCCGGGGCAAGCGCAGCCTGGTCGGTCGATTCGAGTGCCGACGCCCTCGAGCGGGCCCGCGCCCAGCAGGCCTTGAACGAGCTCACGGGACCCTCATATTGGCTTGAGGCGGATGTTTTCGATACCCTCAAGTCCTTTCTGCACGAAGGGCGGTGTTTTGACCTGATCGTACTGGATCCCCCAAAATTCGCGCCCTCGGCCCAACACGTGGATCGGGCGGCACGCGCTTACAAGCAGTTGAACCTGCTCGCCTTGCGTTTGCTCGCGCCCCAGGGTCGATTGTTGACATTTTCCTGTTCGGGTGCGATTTCGGTTGACCTGTTCCAGAAAATTGTGGCGGGAGCGGTATTTGATGCGCGGGTGGAGGCGCAGATCATCGGCCGGCTGCAGGCCGGCGAGGACCACCCGGTGCTTGCCACCCATCCGGAGGGCGAGTACCTGAAAGGGCTGCTGTTGCAGCGAATTTGAAGCTTCAGGCGCACCTGTTGCGCCAGCAAGGAAGACACTGATGTCCACCCCACTGATCCCGGTCACCATCCTGACCGGCTTTCTGGGCAGCGGCAAGACCACGCTGCTCAAGCGCATCCTCACCGAGCAGCATGGCCATCGGATCGCCGTGATCGAAAACGAGTTCGGCGAGGAAGGCGTTGACAACGACCTGTTGCTGCAGGAGCGCGAAGAACAGATCGTCGAGATGAACAACGGCTGCATCTGCTGCACCGTACGCGGTGACCTGATCCGCATCCTGGGCGACCTCGCGGATCGGCGCAGCCGGGGAGAGGTCCAGTTTGAGCGCGTGATCATCGAAACCACCGGGATGGCCGACCCGGGGCCGGTCGCGCAGACTTTTTTCGTCGACGAAGACATTGCGGAACGCTACCTGCTTGACGCCATCATCACCGTGGTCGATGCCCTGCACGGCAATACACAGCTTGACGAGCGCCGCGAAGCGCAGGAACAGGTGGGCTTTGCCGACCGGATCCTGCTCTCGAAGGTCGACCTGGTCTCTGAGGAGGCGCAAGAAACCCTCAAGGCCCGCTTGCGCCGGATGAATCCGCGCGCGCCGATCCGCGCCGTTCATTTCGGCAATGCGCCGATCGCGGAGATCCTGGACATCCGGGGATTCAATCTCAATGCGATCCTGGAGATCGATCCGGATTTCCTCGAAGAAGACGATCACGAACACGACGACAGCGTCCAGTCCTTCGTGTTTCGAGCCGCCAAACCCTTCGATCCGGCCAAGCTCGAGGACTTCCTGTCCGGACTGGTTCAAGTTTACGGTCCGGACATGTTGCGGTATAAAGGCGTGCTTTTCATGAAGGGCTCGGACCGCCAGACGGTGTTCCAAGGTGTCCACATGATGATGGGGGCGGACCTGGGCCGACGCTGGCAGCCAGGGGAAAAGCCCTCCAGCAAGATGGTCTTCATCGGGAAAAAGCTTCCGAAAGATCTGTTCATCAAGGGCCTTGAACAATGCCTCGCATAGGTCGACCGACCGTGGGTGGAACATAGATGGCAGCCACGAAAGAAAAGAAATCGCCGATCAAGCCCCTCACTGAGGAGGCTTTGTTGCGCATGCCGGAAGCCGAGTACATGAACGCCTCGCAGCTCGCCTTCTTTCGCGAGCGCCTGGTGCAAATGGAACGCGACATCCTCGCCAACGCCGACGAGACCACTGAGCACCTGCGCGAGACGGTGATCGTGCCCGATCCAGCCGACCGTGCGACGATCGAAGAAGAGCACGCCCTGGAGTTGCGCACCCGCGACCGGGAACGCAAGCTCCTCAAGAAGGTCCAGCAGTCGATCGCGCGCATTGACAGTGGTGACTACGGCTACTGCGAGGAAACCGGCGAGCCGATCGGCCTGCCGCGCCTGCTCGCACGGCCAACGGCCACGCTCTCGCTCGAAGCGCAGCAGCGCCGGGAATTGCGCCAGAAGCTCTACGGCGACTGAGCCGGCCGTCGATGGAACAGTTTCACGGCACGACGATCGTTTCGGTTCGGCGTGGTGCCACGGTTGCCCTCGGCGGCGATGGCCAGGTGACCCTGGGTCAGATCGTGATCAAGGCGAGCGCACGCAAGGTCCGTCGGCTCCACGATGGTCGGGTGTTGGCGGGCTTTGCCGGCGGCACCGCCGACGCATTCACGCTTTTCGAACGCTTCGAATCCCAGCTCCAGAAGCACTCCGGTCAGCTGGTGCGAGCCGCCGTGGAGCTCGCCAAGGAGTGGCGTACCGACCGGGCGCTGCGACGACTCGAGGCCATGCTCGCGGTCGCCGATCGCGAAGCGTCCCTCATCATCACCGGCAATGGCGATGTGCTCGAACCCGAGCACGGGCTGATTGCCATCGGCAGTGGCGGCCCTTACGCGCAGGCAGCCGCCCGTGCGCTTCTCGAGCACACCACACTCGACCCGCAGGCCGTCGTGAGACAGGCCTTGTCGATTGCGGCCGAGATCTGCGTGTACACCAATGATCGGCAGACGATCGAGACGCTGGAATAGGGGGCATCGTCCTTGAACGCTCAGCAGCCGCCCGCGCCATCGCCCGCAGATCCAGCCCCCCAGACCTCGCCGATGACGCCTGAGCTGATCGTTGCGGAATTGGACAAGCACATCGTGGGTCAACAGGCGGCCAAGCGAGCGGTTGCCATCGCGCTGCGCAATCGCTGGCGTCGTCAGCAGGTTGCCGAGCCAATGCGCCAGGAGATTACGCCCAAGAACATCCTCATGATCGGGCCGACCGGCGTGGGCAAGACCGAGATCGCACGGCGCCTGGCCAGGCTCGCCCATGCGCCCTTCATCAAGGTCGAGGCCACCCAATACACCGAGGTGGGCTACGTGGGGCGCGATGTCGACACGATCATCCGCGACCTGGTTGAAAAAGCGATCAAGCAGGCCCGCGACCTCGCCCTGCGCGAGGTGCAGGACCGGGCGCTCGATGCCGCGGAGGAACGGGTGCTCGACGTGCTCCTGCCGCCACCCGCGCGGCCGGCCACGGCCAGCACAGGGTTCCCGTTTGGCCTGGGAGCCGACCCGGTTACGAGCCCCGCGCCGAGCTCACCGGCCGAGTCGGCCACCCGACAGAAATTTCGTAAGCGCCTTCGCGAGGGCGAGCTCGATGATCGAGACATCGAGATCGACCTCGCTTCTGGCTCGGCCACCGCGATGCCACCGCTCGTTGGTGGCGCAGCCGGCATGGAGGAGCTCAGCCAGCAGCTGCAGTCCCTCTTTTCCCAGCTGCCGGCCAGACGCTCGCCGCGCCGGCTCAAGATCGCCGAGGCGATGAAACTGCTGGTCCAGGAAGAGGCGGCCCGACTCATCAACGAGGAGGACGTCCGCAGCCGGGCGGTCGCTACGGCCGAACAGGACGGTATCGTCTTCATCGACGAGATCGACAAGGTAGCAAGCCGCGGCGACAGCCATGGAGCGGATGTCTCGCGCCAGGGCGTGCAGCGCGACCTGCTACCGCTCATTGAGGGAACGACCGTCAACACCCGTTATGGCGTGGTGCGTACCGACCACATCCTGTTCATCTGCTCAGGGGCGTTTCAGCTTTCGCGCCCCTCGGACTTGATTCCCGAATTGCAGGGTCGCCTGCCGATCCGGGTTGAACTCCAGTCGCTCGACACCGAGGATTTCATCAGGATCCTCAGTGACACGGACGCCAACCTCACCCGCCAGTACCAGGCTCTCCTTCAAAGCGAGGGCGTTACGCTCGATTTCACCACCGACGGCATCCGCCGGATTGCCGAAGTGGCGGCTGCGGTCAACCAGCGCACGGAGAACATCGGCGCAAGGCGCCTGCACACCGTGATGGAGCGCTTGCTCGAGGAAATCTCCTTTGGCGCTTCCAGCCTCAGGGGGCAGACCTTGCAAATCGATCGCGCCTACGTCGATCAACGGCTCTCCGAGGCGCTCGGCAACGAAGACCTGGCCCGCTACATCCTCTGAGCCCGCTCCCCATCCCCTGGTCGCCTCAACCCCCGCACGCCACGGAGTTCCTTGCGATGAACGCAGCCGACGCACCCCCGATCGCCCCGCAGCTCAAAGCCGAGATCCTCGCTGAAGCGATGCCCTACATCAGGCGCTTCCACGGCAAGCTGATCGTGATCAAGTACGGCGGCAACGCGATGACCGACCCGCAGTTGAAGAAGAGCTTCGCGCGCGACGTGGTGCTCCTCAAGCTCGTCGGGATGAACCCGGTGGTGGTTCACGGAGGCGGGCCGCAGATCGAGCAGCTGCTCACCAAGATCGGCAAGAAGGGGGAGTTCGTCCAGGGCATGCGCGTCACCGATGCCGAAACCATGGATGTCGTCGAGATGGTGCTCGCCGGTCAGGTGAACAAGGAAATCGTCGAGCTGATCAACCACGCAGGGGGACGCGCGGTGGGACTCACCGGACAGGACGGCGGACTGATCCGGGCCCGCAAGATGCGCATGCTCGCACCGGGCGAGCCTGACCGAGAGATCGATATCGGTCAGGTCGGCGAGATCGAGAAGATCGACCCGGGCATCATTCAAACCCTCACCGGCAATGGCTTCATCCCTGTCATCGCGCCGATCGGCTCAGGCGAAGAGGGCGAAACCTACAATATCAACGCCGATGTGGTCGCCGGCAAGGTTGCCGAGGTGCTGCGAGCCGAAAAGCTGGTCCTTCTCACCAACACCGCCGGAGTCCTCGACAAGGCGGGCAAGCTGCTGACCGGGCTCACCGCCAAGCGGATCGACGAACTGTTCGAGGATGGGACGATCTCGGGCGGGATGCTGCCCAAGATCTCCTCGGCGCTCGACGCCGCCAAGGCTGGGGTCAACTCGGTGCACATCATCGACGGCCGCGTCGATCACTGCCTGCTGCTCGAGATCATGACCGATCACGGCGTGGGCACGATGATCCGCAGCCACTGACTCGCTGCGGGCCTTCGAGCGGACCTCCGTTGATCCGGCTGCGCCGACCGCTCGCCATCGCAGGCTCGCCCCGCACCGCGCAACCAGCCCGGGAGCGCGAGCGTCGAGGCGGCGAACGCGAGCGCGTCTGGCTCCTCGATCTGGACAACACGCTCCACGACTCAAGCCGTCACTTGCTGCCGCGGATCAGCCGGGCGATGACCGATTACATGGTGACCACGCTCGGTCTCACCGAAGGGGAGGCGGCGATGCTACGCGACCGCTATTGGAAGCGTTACGGAGCGACCCTGCTGGGTCTGGTCGCAAACCACGACGTCGAGCCCCACGCCTTCCTGCGGGCCACCCATCGCTTTCCCGACATGCGCCAGCTGGTCCGGCGCGATCTGCGACTGCGACGGGCGCTGGCGCGCTTGCCTGGCCGGCGCGTGGTCGTCACCAACGCGCCACACCACTATGCGCGCCAGGTAATCGGAGCGCTCGGCGTGGCGGCCATGGTTGAGGCCATCGTCTCAATCGAGACCATGCGGGTGGCGGGCCGGCTCAGGCCCAAGCCCTCGGCTGCCCTGATGCGCCGGATCGTCGCGCGCCTGAGGACCCGTGCCGCACGTTGCGTGTTGATCGAAGACAGCCTCAGCAATCTCGCGAGCGCCCGTGCGGCGGGGATCTCAACGGTGCTGGTGACCGGCGTGGCTGCCACGCCCGTGGGCGGGGTGCCGGCGCGCGGGGCGCGCGCCGGCAGAACCCGTATCGCAGACCTTCAAGTACAATCAATTCCCCATTTAGTCCGCAGTCCGTCCCTCACGAGGCTCGCCTAGACCATGGACGAAACCGAGGGTCAGCCTTCCACCTCCAGCCGCCCGCCCCGGCCCAAACGCGGCGAGCGTCGCCTTCAGATCCTGCAGACCCTCGCCGCGATGCTCGAGGAGCCGGGTGGTGAGCGCGTGACGACCGCGGCACTCGCGGCACGGCTGCAGGTCTCCGAAGCGGCGCTCTATCGCCATTTCGCAAGCAAGGCGCAAATGTTCGAGGGGCTGATCGAGTTCATCGAATCGACGATCTTCGGATTGATCAACCAGATCACCGCTGAGCACCCGGAAGCGCTACGTCAGGTGCGGGCGATCATCGTGATGCTGCTCGGGTTTGCCGAGCGCAATCCCGGCATGACCCGCGTCCTGATCGGTGACGCTCTGGTCACCGAAGCCGACCGACTTCAACGCCGCATCAATCAACTGATCGACCGGATCGAGGCCTCGCTTCGGCAGTGCTTCCGGCTGGCCGTCGCCGAGGGCGCGCTGCCGACGACCACTGACCCAGCGGCGCGGGCGGCGATCGTCACCGCCTTCGTGCTGGGACGCTGGCTGCGTTTTGCCAAGAGCACCTTCAAGAGCTCTCCAGCCGAATCGCTCGAGCAGCAGCTACCCCCCTTGATCACCTGATTTCGCCTCGCGCCCGCGCCCGCCCCACGTGCAAATCTTCCGCTCGCTCGGGCATCGAGGCTTTCGACTCTATTTTCTCGGTCAGACGGTCTCGCTGGTCGGCTTCTGGCTGCAGTCCATCGCTGTCGGCTGGCTCGTTTACCGGCTCACGGACTCCGGCTGGATGCTAGGAGTGGTGGCATTCTCGACGAATATTCCGATCCTGCTGCTGTCGCCGGTGGCCGGGTTGCTCGCCGATCGGGTGGACCGGCGCCGGATGGTGATCTTCACCCAGGGCCTGCAGATGATGCAGGCCCTGGCGCTCGCGCTGCTCACGTTTGCCGACTGGGTCACCCCGGTGCAAATCATCCTGCTCGCGCTGGTTCAGGGTATCGCCCAGGCCTTTGACTCGCCAGCCCGCCACGCGCTGCTGCCCACCATGGTGGGCGATAGCGGCGAGTTGCCCAATGCCATCGCACTCAATTCGCTGGTCATGAATCTGGGCCGCTTCATCGGTCCGGCGATTGCTGGCGTGCTGCTCGCCTGGCTGGGCGAGGCCTGGTGTTTTCTCCTCAATGCCTTCAGTTTTTGTGCGGTGCTGTTTGCGCTCACGCAACTGCCTGCGGCGCCCGCCGCCAAGCCAAACGCCATCCCGCTGCGAACTCAGATCGTGGCGGGCTTTGCGTGGGTCCGTGCGTCAGTGCCGGCGCGACTGCTGCTCGTCAATCTGGCCGCGATGTCCTTCACCGCACCCACCTACGCGGCGCTGATGCCGATGTTCGTCCACGAAGTGTTTGGAGGTGACTCGCGAACCTTGGGCCTGCTGGTCGGAAGCGCCGGGCTTGGCGCGCTCGCGGGCACGCTGCTGCTGGCCAGTCGGCAATCGATGCGGGGCCTGGCAAGGCTCATCAATGCGGCAACGGCAGCGGCCGGCTGCGGGCTGCTGATCTTTGCACTCACCCCCTCGGTGGCGGTCGCGATGCTCGCGCTGATGCCGGTGGGATTTGGCATCATCGTGACGGCTGCTGGCACCAATACCATCCTGCAACGGATGGTCGATGATGGCCTGCGAGCCCGGGTGGTGGCGATCTACCTGATGTGTTTCCTGGGTACGGCGCCGCTTGGCAGCCTCGCGCTGGGCGGGCTCGCGGAGTGGCTGGGGCCCTCCTGGGCGAGCGCCGGCTTCGCGATCGCCTGCTGCGCGAGCGCAGCACTGCTCTGGCGCAACCGCGCTCAACTCGATCGACACCTCACCGCCGAGTACCGGCGGCTTGGCATCGACCATTGAAGCACCCAGCCCATGCGACTTGATGGACCGCCCGCCCCGCAAGCGAGCGCCGACCCGGCACGCTGGGCGGTGCTGGTGCTTGTGGTGGTGGTCTTCCTGAATTTCATCGGCCGAGGCCTGGCTGATTCGTTCACGGCTTTCGTGCTGCCGCTCGAGGAGGACTTCGGCTGGCGGCGCAGCGACCTCACGGGCGTGTTCGCCAGCTACATGCTGGTCAATGGTCTGTTCGCGCCGTTTGCGGGCCTCGCCTTTGACCGCATCGGGCCGCGCCTGGTCTACTGCACGGGCCTGCTGGTGCTCGGCCTCGGGGCCATGCTCGCCTCGCAGACGCAGACCCTCTGGCATCTCTATGTATCGACCGGCTTTCTGGTCGGTGTCGGCGCGGCGGCCACCGGCCAGGCCTGCGCAACCGCGCTGATTGCCCGCTGGTATCGCAGTCGCTTGTCGACCGCCATCGCGCTGGTCTCGGCGGGGGCGGGTGCCGGGATGCTGGTCATGGTGCCTTTGGCCCAAAGCCTGATCGAGGCGGTCGGCTGGCGAGGCACCTGGCAGTGGCTGGGCTGGCTGATGCTCGGGCTGGTGCCGGTCTGCGCCGCCTTACCCTGGGCCCGCATGGAGCGGCCGGAGAGGGCCGAGCCGGGTCGAGCCACGCCCAGAACGGCTGCCACGGATCCGATGAGGCCCTCGTCGCCTGGTGGGACGGCTCCCCGGCCCACCGGACCAGCCGCAGAGGGGCCGGGAATTCGGGAGGCCTTGCGTGCGCCCGCTTTCTGGCGTCTGGTGCAGACCTTCTTCTTCACGGCCTTTGCCACCTACTTGGTCACCCCGCAGGTGGTGGCCTATCTCATCGAGACAGGCTTGCCGCCGCTTCTGGCCGCATCGGCCTATGGGCTGGCCGGCCTGTTGTCCACCGCGGGTGTGGTCGCAGCCGGATGGCTCAGTGACCGCTTCGGCATCCGCCGGGTTGCGCTCGTGAGCCTCAGCCTGTCTGGCACCGGCATTTTTGGCCTGATGCTGGCCTCCTGGTTCCCGGGTCTTGCCGCCGTGGCCTTGTTCGTCGCCGCCTTCGGGGTGGCGCAAGGCGCGCGCGGGCCCATCGTGCTCACGCTCTCCAACCGGATCTTTGCCGGACCGCGGGTCGCCGCGATCACGGGCATGGTCTACACCAGCCTTGCCTTTGGCGCTGCGCTTGGCGCTTGGAGCGGCACGCTACAGGGCGCGCCAGGCGGCGGT